>CAXMPG010000095.1:0-8255 GCA_964195485.1 uncultured Desulfobacterales bacterium | reverse complement strand
TCCAATTTTGTCGTAAAAAACCTTAGAGCGCCCTTCGCAGATTGCGCATGCTAAAATGTTATGACTAGCATTAAAGAAGCACGATTGTAAATTGCTTTTACAATACAAAACGGAAATATCATTTCCTTGTTTAATCTCATTCTCAATAATCTCTAGCTCCACACCTAAATGGCTTGGGCTTAATCCTTGATTTGAAAATAATAGTGTTCTCATTAATTACTGTTTATGCCTAGAGGCAATATTAACAATTTATACCCTATAAATAGATGAATTTATCTTTGTGGTTTATGTGATAAGCATTGTAAATTTGCCAGACACAAAATTATTATTCCATACATTGATAATTAGATCGTTAAATATATTTTTTTACTTGTTGTTGTTAATTGGATTTAGTCCAATTACTGGGGTCGCTCAAAACCCAATTAATGAGTCAACCTACGACAGTATAAAATCATTAGGGTTAATTGACAATTCTATTTCATACGATATTATAAGTAGCCCATTTGTAAATCGTCAAAGTGCACGATTTACACCTCCTGATTCTAGTTTTTCCTTGGCTATACCACCAAGTGATGATGGTAGTTCTTCTCTCATTTCATTGCCTTTTGATTTTTGTTTAATGGGAGTTGCTAAGACAGATGTTTTCATAAATACGAATGGAAATATTTCTTTTGATCAGGTTTTTTCCTCTGGGACCCCTTTTAATATGCCGTTTGGTAATTTTGCGATTATTGCTCCTTTTTGGAGTGATGTAGATACCCGTGTGAGAGGAGGGGTGTATTATAAAATCTTACCCAATGCTTTGATTGTAAACTGGGAGGACGTAAGTCATTTTGACCAAAATTCGAGTAGAGGAAACTCCTACCAATTAATTATTACAGATGGAACGTCAGAGCTATTACCTTTCGGGTATACCGTTGGGATGTATTATGATAAAATAGAGTGGACAGCCGGTGATGCGTCTGGCGGTATTGGAGGATTTGGAGGTGCGCCTGCTATAATCGGAATTAATATGGGCGATGGAATTCATTCTGCCGTTGCAGGAAAGTTTGATAGGAATGATACCACCTTTATTGCTTCAACTGATACCTTAAATGGGGTGAAAAAACTGGTTGGTAAACATGTGTTTTTTAATCCGTGTGATTCCAGTAATAACAGACCTGGATTGATGGGGTATAACCTAAAAGATACCATTGGGGTTTGTGTTGGTGATACACTTCATGAAACAATTTATTTTCCATCTACAGAAAGTAATCAGCAAACGTATGTAAGAGTTAGTGCGTTAAATTTCCCCGGGTTTACAATGTTGAATTCCAGTATGGGGCAAATGGCTAGTGCTGAAATTGAGATTGTTGGTTCGGTTTCAAATATGGGGTTTCATGAGTTTTCATTTACTGTTGTAGATAATGGAAGTCCAAATCAGTTTTATGATATTGATATTGTGGTAGAAATTGATAGTTTACCCGTTCCTTTAAACGTTTTTGGCGATACTTCTATTTGTTCATATGACACTACACTTCTTTCAGTTGATACGCTTTATGAGAATTACTTATGGAATACAGGAATTAGGGCAAATACTATTAATGCAATACCGGGTAACTATTCCGTTACCGTGTCGTATCACAATTGTGAGGCGGAACAATCACAATTAGTACGTGCAATTATTCCTAACTCCTATATTACGGGGCCTAAATATATTTGTTTGCCTGATACGGTAACCCTTACTGCGCCTATAGGTAACGATGCATATTTATGGAGTAATGGAGATACGGTATCAGCAACATCTATCTTTAGCTCAGGAACCTACTTCATTACCGTGGAAGATGAAACGTGTTTGAAAATTGATAGTATTTCAATTGAAGATATGACTAGTAACTCAGTTTCTATTTCAACTAGTAATTTGAGTTCATGTAATGGCGATTCGGTGACTTTAAGTGTCCCTCCGTTTTACGATAATGTGTTATGGAGTAATGGACAAACTGGTTTTTCAACAAGGGTTTTAATGGGGACGCATTACGTTTTAGTTTCTCTAAACTCTGGTACTGGAAGTGCATGCAATGCAACGGATACCATTATTATAGGTCCAGGAAGTATTAATCCGGTAAACCTGACTGGCGATTCCTTAATTTGTGGAGATGGGAATACTACCTATCAAGTAAATGGTTTCTTTAATAGTTATTTATGGGATAACGGAGAGACTTCTTCAAGTTCCACTTTCTCTGAACCAGGGATTCATTCCGTTACGGTAACGGATGGAACGTGTTCTGATTCCTCCAGTTTTTTAATCATTAAAAACCCCTTACCTATTGTGGAAATACGGGGCTCGTTGTTTTATTGTGATAATGTAGATAGTGCCAGATTGGTAGCGGTTGGAAATGGATGGGATTCTTTATTTTGGAATACAGGAGATATTACGGATACCATCTATACTGGCTATGGGTGGAAAAAGGCAACCGCTTGGAAAGATGGGTGTGCTAATTTTGTATTCCATCCCGTAAATGAATTGATAAATGGAGTGGATGTACAGGGTATTACTGAGATTTGTCCGGGTCAAAGTACGCGATTAGATGTGGAGTTTGGATTTCAGTTATATCAATGGAATACGGGAGCTGTTGGTTTTTCAACTTTGGTTGGTACACCCGGAGATTACTGGTGTGTAGTCAGTTTAGATACCTGTTCTGCAACAACAGATACTATTACTGTTACGATGAATGTCCCAGATACGGTTCAAATTTTGGGTGATACGGTGATGTGTGATAGTGTGGGAGGTTTTATTTATGCTGATCTAGGCTTTACTCAATTTTCCTGGAGCACGGGTGAAACTACTCCTGGTATTATTTATACCACTCCGGGTATTTACTCGGTTACGGTACAAGACTCTAGCTATTGTGTTACATCCGATTCTATCCAAGTACTTCAATTTCCGGAAGTTCAAGTCCAAATTAGTGGAGATAATCATTATTGTTTTACTGATTCAACTAATTTATCGGTTGGGGTATTTAATCGGTATTTATGGTCTAATGGGGATACTACTCAAACAATTAAAGTGCGAACTGGGTTTTATGCTGTAACAGTAACTAATAACGTTGGGTGTAAAGCAGTTGATGGTAATTGGCGAGTTACATCCTCCTCTCCGAAAGCTGAAATTATCGGAGCTGGTGCGGTTTGTTATGGCGATACGGGTAGCTTATTTGCTAAGCACTTGCCAAACGAGACTATTCTTTGGAGTACAGGAGAGGTTGCAGATACTATTTATGTGGGTACGGGTAATTATGTTTTGTCTGTTACAGATGTTTACAACTGTGTGGCGGTTACCAATTTCGATTTATTACCATTACCAAGTCCTGTTGCAAGGATATTAGTAAACCCTGAGGGTATTTCAAATGCGTATTCACCGGTTAAGTTCTATGATAATTCGGACCTAAATGGAGCTACTATTTCTTCGTGGTATTGGAGTTTTAACGATTCCTTAATTTCTAGTTCTGAAGATACGGTAATTACCTTTTATGAGGGTATGGAATTAACTATTGTTCATGCATTAACTTCTATTGAGGGGTGTACAGATACGGTTATAGTCGCTTATGAAATTTCTTCAGATATAGTTAAAACAAATATTATTACACCAAACGGAGATGGTATTAATGATTATTTAGCGTTTCCAAATATTCAAAAATACGAGACCAATAGGTTGGTTATTTTTAATAGGTGGGGAACGGAAATAGCCTTTTTTGAAAACTACCGTAATTTTTGGGACGCCTATTTAATTCCAGATGGGGTCTACTTTTATGTGTTGTATTTAGGTGATGGTGTAACTCCAGTAAAGGGTAGTTTTACGATTGTTAGGTAGGTTTTTAACTCCTTAGTCCTTATTTAATAATAAGTTGAATTTTAGGTTTCCCCCTTGGAGAGAGCGATTAAGGGGGATTGACCTTTGAGTATTTTCGTAGCCATCCTTTTGCTAGCATTCAGACTAAATTGAGAGTTCCAGTTTCTTTTCTTTTTGACGCAAAAAAGAAACAAAAAAGCATGTCTTAGAATGACATGCGCTTAAAACTAATAGATTAAAAATTACAGGGACAAAAAACTCCTCCTTTTAATAGTTCGTTCCTTACTATTAACGTTCGTTAAACAGTTTTGTCCTCAAATTGTATTTGTAATTTTTGTTTTAATACTTATATCATTATAGGACGATTATTTTCAAACTCTAAATTTGGTCAGTTGTTAATGAAGTTGTTTTTTGAGGATTTATTTTAGTTGTGTTCGAGGCTAACTCGATTTGATTTAGCACAAATCTCGAACAAAAACATCAATTATCTTGTTGTAATACTTGTTCTTCGAACTACGGAAAGGACCTTTAAATAGTTTCTAGCCTATTTATACTCTTCTAACTTTATGTGAGTACTACCGTGGTTTATTGCTGCATTTAATTCATAACCAATAAGTAACGCAAGACTATTGAGGTATATCATTAGCATTATTCCCATCACTGTTCCAATAGATCCGTATAGTTTATTGTAGGAGGCGAAATTGTCTATGTAAAAAGCAAAACCTAAAGTAAATCCAATCATTGCTAGAGTTGCCAATGAGGCTCCGGGAGAAAAGAATTTTACTTTTTGTTTAGGTCCATAGTAGTAAATAAACGCTACAGAGAAATAGATAAATGCGACAGTAATAAGCCAACGGGCAATATTTACCCAAAATAATTCAGAGTCGCTGAAATCTAGTAAACGGTCAAAGACATAATGTAAAATGGTAGCACCAAAAATAGTTAGGAATATTGCGATGAATAGAAAAATGGTAAGAATAATAGTTAAAACGATGGCTGTAATTTGTTGTGAGATAAATGTACGTGTATGTCCCTCTTCGGTATGATATGACATTACAAAAGCGGTCAGCATGGAGTTTATTCCGTTAGTTGCAAAGTATAATGCTAAAATAAAACCTAATGAAAGTAAGCTCGTGTGTTTGTTTGCAATGATATCAAATAGTGTATCCTGTAAAAAGGTATCCATAATATTTGGTGCGGCAAAAAGTAATTCTTTTTGTAGCTCTTCTTGAAAACCTTCAATAGGAATAAAAGGGATTAAACTAAAGATGAAAATTATTGAAGGAAAAATGGCTAAAAAGAAATTGTATGCAATGGCCGCAGCTCTTGTGGTTAGAAAACCACCTGCTAAGCCTTGAATAAAAAACTTGCCTAATTTGTACAACTCTAATCCACCAAAAAATGGAATTTTCACATGTTTAATGATGTAAATAAGCTTTCGAAAGAAAGTAACTTGATGAATTTTATCTTGAAATTTACGTAGCATAGATCTGGTACTCAAAATGTCTTTAATCGATTGCTTTAAAGCTTAAATCTAAGCTTTTAACGGAATGGGTTAAAGCCCCAACTGAAATATAATCTACGCCACATTTAGCATATTCTGCTATGGTTTCAAGCGTTATTCCGCCAGAGGATTCTGTTTCGTATTTATTACCTATTAATTTTACCGCAGTAATAGTATCTTGGTAATTGAAATTGTCCAACATTATTCTATCACCTAGACCAGAGTTTAAAACCTCTTTGACTTCGGTTATATTTCTTGTTTCAATTTCAATTTTAAGTCCAGGTTTAGTGGTGGTCACATAATCACTAGCTTTAGTTAATGCTTCTTTAATTCCACCAGCAAAATCCACATGATTATCTTTAATCATAATCATATCATATAGTCCAAACCTATGATTTTCTCCGCCTCCATGCTTCACCGCTAATTTCTCAAATGCGCGTAAATTGGGGGTCGTTTTCCTGGTGTCTAATACTTTCGTTTTGGTACCTTCTAACTTACTCACATATGTAGCTGTAGTAGTCGCAATACCACTCATTCGTTGCATCATATTAAGCATTAATCGTTCAGCCTTAAGTAAGTTTCTAGCACTTCCATTTGCAATAAAAACGATGTCGCCTGTTTTAATTTTTTCTCCATCATTCATTCTAACATCTAAAGTAATGGAAGGGTCTACTATTTCGAAAACTTTTTTGGCTACATCAAGTCCAGAAAGAATCCCCGTTTCTTTAACCAAAAGGTGGGCTTTTCCAATAGCTGTTTCAGGAATAGTTGATAATGATGAATGGTCTCCATCTGCAACATCTTCACGTAGCGCAGATTCTAAAAATTCAATTTCAGTCATAGGAAGAAAGGGGATTACTCAGCGTCAATCATGATTTGCTGAATGTATTCGGAATTGTTTGTTTTACTAATGTAGATTGAAACTCTGAAAGTTCCATTGTTTGTCGTTAATTTACCTATGGTATATGTTTTACCAGATTTGGACTCGCCTTGATGACGAATTTCAAAATTAGAAGGTTTATTTTCATGAAAGAAATCAAAAATTAACTTTTCTGCTTCTAGTTTAGACATTAAATCACTTTCCTCAAGAATGGTTACATCTACTTGGTCATTAAAAAACGCAGAAAGTTTAAATGCATTCCCTTCTTTTAAGGCAGCTGTAATATCATCCGTAATTCCAGTAAAGGAAGAAAAACCCAGTATTAAGAACCCAAAAGTGAATATTTGTTTTATTCGTTTCATAGAATACGTATAATGTAGCCAAAGTTAGTTGAAAGTATCTTTAGTACCATAATTTTTTTAATGGATTGACAAATAACTAAAATTATGCCAATAGTTTTTTCAATAAAAGCGCATGAACGGAGTTCAGGTCTGGGTTATTGGAAAATTATGGTTTTAAGTTAATCATTACTGTTTTATAGTGCGTGGTTAATTTGGGTATTGAATTATCTTCGAAGCATGAAAATCACTGTCGTTTTAGTTGGTAAAACCCAATCAAAAGAACTGGAAGTATTGATGGCTGAATATAAAAAGAGGCTAAATAGATATATACAGGTGGATTGGTTAGAATTACCTGACTATAAAAATAGGGGTAAGGTAACATCTGATGAGTTAAAAAGAATAGAAGGTCAGCTGATTCTAAGCAAAGTATCTAGCGGGGATGACCTAGTGCTATTTGATGAAAAGGGGAAGGAGTTCACTTCTGTGGAGTTAAGCGGATTCTTTAAAAAGAAAATGAATGCGGGAGTTAGAAATCTTATTTTTGTGGTTGGCGGTGCTTATGGCTTTAGTGATGAGGTTTATGCAAGGGCTACAAGTAAATTAGCCATTTCAAAATTAACATTTCCGCATCAGTTAATTAGAGTATTAATTTTGGAGCAGATTTATAGAAGCTATTCCATTATTAAGGGAGAGCCTTATCATCATGTATAGACTGTGTAGAATAAAAGTACTATTGAATTCGAGAAAAGAAAAGAAATAATTTTGCCATCAAAAAAATAAAATCGTGAAGAAAGTAATTGTTGCCGGAGGAGCCGGTTATATAGGAAGTCATACTATTATTGAACTTTTAGCAAGTGGATTTGACGTTGTTTCTTTTGATAATTATAGTAATTCTTCCGTAGATACGTACGATAGAATTGAAGCTATAACTGGAAAAAGAATTGCATTTGAAGAGGTGGATTTAACAGATTCAGAGGCTACCGGTCGTGTTTTTGCTAAACATAGTGATGCGAATGGAGTTATACATTTTGCGGCATTAAAATCGGTTCCTGATTCTATGGCTAGGCCATTAGAATATTATAGAAATAATAACGATAGTTTGTTAAACACACTTGAGCAAGCCCAAAAGAATGATATTGCTACGACTATTTTTTCTTCTTCATGTTCTGTATACGGGAATTTGAGAGAAGAACAACTTCCAGTGGTGGAAACTACGAGTTGGAATGAGGCTGAATGTTCCTACGCGAATACCAAGCAGATGGGAGAAGATTTCATGCGGAACTTTGCTAAAATATGTGACTTAAATTTTATTGCTTTACGTTATTTTAATCCTGTAGGAGCACACATTAGTGGCCTTAATGGCGAAATGCCATCTAAGGTCGTGAATAATTTAGCGCCTTTAATTACCCAAGCTGCAGCAGGTTTACGTAAGGAGTTAACGGTATTCGGAGAGGATTATGCAACTCGAGATGGTTCTTGTGTTCGTGATTATATTCACGTATCGGATATTGCTAAAGCACATGTGAAAGCGATTGAATTAGGTCTTTCAGATAGAATGAAATCTAATTTTGATGTAATTAATTTAGGTTCAGGTAATGGAGTTACTGTGTTCGAGACCATAAAAGCCTTTGAAAAAAACACGGGAGTAAAAGTCCCTTATTCAGTTGGTGAACGTAGAGACGGAGATATTGAAGCTATTTTTAG
>CAXMPG010000094.1:0-26894 GCA_964195485.1 uncultured Desulfobacterales bacterium | reverse complement strand
AATTTACGAGTAAACTATATAATGGAAGTAATTGGAGAGGAAGTCTTAGATGTAGGATTAGATCTAAAGCCAGAAGCAGAAGTGCCGTTAAGACGGAGACAGCTATTACCTTGGTGGGTGAAAGTCTTCTCATGGATATTTATGCTAGTAGGTGTGATTGGAGTCATTAGCTTGCCGTTTGCGGCATTTGGAATGACTTTTAATTTGTCGTTTTATGGAATAGAAACAAATGAGCCATTATCGTTTACGGGACTCTTAGTTATTTCACTTTTTATCATTAAGGGATTTACGGCATATAGCCTTTGGTTTGAGAAAGATTGGGCGATCACCTTAGGTTACATTGATGCTGTTATTGGAATGGTTATTTGCCTAATTGTAATGTGGGTTGCTCCTTATTTTATGGAGGGTTTTGAGTCGGAATTTAAAGTAGAATTAATCTTTTTGTTAGCCTTTGTATTCCTCTTGAAGAAAAAGCAGTCACAATGGGTGAATTCTCACATAGACTAACCTATTAATTCTGTAATTTTACTCTTCTAAAATCATCAGTTATGAATGAGAAGCTAAAAAAAATAAAAGCAGTCCTATTTGATTGGGATGGTGTATTTCATGCAGGTCATAAAAATGAGAATAGGTCGTCTACTTTTAGCGAAGCAGACTCTATGGGCGTGAATATGTTGCGATTTGGTTTTTGGTTGCAAAACAAGCAAATGCCAATTATGGCGATAATTTCTGGCGAGAATAATATAACCGCTAAATATTGGGCGGAAAGAGAGCATTTAGATGCTACGTTTTCTAGCGCTAAGAACAAGGTGGAGATTTTGGCTTTCTTAAAAGAACATCATGATATTAATCCAAACGAAATAATGTTTGTGTATGACGATATATTGGATTTGTCGCTGGCTAAAGAAGTGGGCTTTCGGGTTATGATTAACCGTAGGGCAAACCCACTATTTGTAGAATATTGCCGAGACAAAGAGTATTATGATTTTGTAACCCATTGTGATGGCGGAAATCATGGCGTAAGAGAGGCTTGTGAGCTCACATTAGATGCTATGGGGAAGTTTGTAGAAACCATTGAAAAGCGTGTCGCTTTTTCAGGAGAGTATTCTACGTATAACGCTGAACGTTTAGCTATTGAAGTGAAACACTTTGTAGCTAAAGATGGTGGGTTTGAGAAAAGTTAGGAAGATGTCGGAAGTCGGAAGACCGATGACCGAAGTTTAAAATGAGATTAACTATATTTATGTGAAAGCTGCTATTAGAAATAATGGCGGCTTTTTTGTTTTAGAAAAAAGAACAAAAAAAATCCCAATTTGTTTTATAAAACAAATTGGGATTTTAGAAATGTTTTTTTTGACATCCGGCATCGGACATCAAACTTTGGTCATCGTTACAAGAACCCTTGTTCTTTCATCCATTCATCGTTGAATACCTTGGCCACATACCTAGAGCCATGGTCATGAAATAAAACAACTACTAAATCATCTTCCGTTAATTCATCTTTAAGCTGACGTACTGCGCTAAATGCAGATCCTGCAGAATAGCCTAAGAATAATCCTTCTTTTACCGCTAATTCACGTGCTACAAGAGCGCCATCTTTATCGGTTACTTTTTCAAAATGGTCAATCAAACTAAAATCTACGTTTTTTGGAAGAATGTCTTCCCCAATACCTTCCGTAAGGTATCCATGAATTTCATTTTCGTCAAATTCACCGGTTTCTAAGTACTTTTTAAATACAGACCCGTAAGAATCTACTCCCCAAATTTTAACATCCGGATTTTGTTCTTTCAAATATTTTGCAACGCCAGAAACAGTTCCTCCTGTTCCAACACCGGTTACAAAATGCGTGATTTTACCTTCGGTTTGTTTCCAGATTTCTGGTCCTGTAGATTCATAATGAGCCTCTCTATTAGAAAGGTTGTCATATTGATTTAACCATACCGAGTTTGGAATTTCTTTGTTCTTTTTTTCCGCTACAGAATAATATGAATCGGGATGGGTAGGTTCTACTGCGGTAGGACATACAATTACTTCTGCACCAAGCGCACGAAGCACATCTACTTTTTCTTTACTCTGTTTGTCGTTTGTAGTAAAAATACATTTGTACCCTTTTACAATCGCAGCTAAAGCAACGCCCATTCCTGTATTTCCAGAGGTACATTCAATAATGGTTCCACCTGGTTTAAGTGTTCCGTTTGCTTCTGCATCCTCCACCATTTTAAGTCCCATACGATCTTTCACCGAGTTTCCTGGGTTGAAATATTCTACTTTTCCGTAAATGGTTCCAGGAATATCTTTGGCAATTTCATTCAATCTAATCATTGGAGTATCTCCAATAGCACCCAAAATATTGTCGTAAACTTTTTTATCTGTAGTCATAATATCTTTTTTATCTGTACGAGATTAGTTTGATTTAATAGCTGCTTTAGGAAGCATTTTAGCTTCAAAAATAAAAGTGGCAAATGGAAGTAGAGATGCTACAAATCCCCATACAAGAGTCATAAAACTCCATTTTAACTCTCTCCCCACAATCAGTAACCAAAGTACATATCCTACGAATAAAATTCCGTGAGCCATACCCACTGGACGAGTTGGTTCTGGTATATCAAATAGGTACTTTAATGGCATACAAATCCCTAAAAGAACCAAGTAGCTAATACCTTCTATTATGGCGAGGTATTTGAAAATTTTGATGTTGTTCATATTAATCTTGATTGATTTTTTTTCAGGGTGCAAATAGAATAAAACTAATCCATTTTGATAGCATCTACTGTAGAAATTCGCGTAACAATAAAAGTGGGCGCTATTAACATGATTAAACACAACAGAAGTGTGAAAAAGTTCAAGTAAATAATATCCGAAATTTCTATGTTTATTGGAATATGTGTAATGTAATAGGTCTCTGCAGGTAGCGTGAAAACCTTGAAATATTTTTGAATCAACGCTAATGTGAGTCCAATTAAATTCCCCCAGAATAACCCTACGGTCATAAGATAAGTGGCAATGTAAAGAAACAATTTACGGATACTAGAGTTGGTGGCTCCAATAGCTTTGAAGATTCCAATCATTCTGGTTCGGTCTAAAATCATAATAAGTAGAGCCGAAGCCATATTTATTCCAGAAACTAGAATCATCAATCCAATAATGATAGTTACATTAATATCCTGAAGCTCTAGCCAACCAAAGAGATTTTGGTTTTTATGAATAATAGTGGTGGTTTTGTATTCAAACGGGATGTTGTTATAAATGAAATCGTCTACTTCATCTAAATCTTCGTAACGTTTAAGGTTTACTTCAAAGCCGCCTACTTGGTCTTCGTTCCAGTCATTTAGTTTTTGAATATGTCTAATGTCTCCAATAATAAATAAGTCGTCAAAACCTTCTAAACTAGTAGAGTAAATACCCGTAATGTCAAATCTTCTGGGGCGAGGCTTATGGTTCTTAATAAAGTAAACAAAAAAATGATCGCCCAATTTAAGTTGCATTTTATTGGCTATTTTTTGAGATATTATGACGTTGTTTGACTTACTGCTATCCTCAAAAGCGAGTGTATCGCCTTCTACCATATAGTCTTTAAAAAATGTCCAGTCAAAATCAGTTCCAATACCTTTTAGAACAACGCCTAGAATTTCATCGTTCGTTTTTAAAATTCCTGCTTTGTTGGCGTATACCTGTATGTTGGTTACCGTTTCTAAAGTATCTAACTCCGGGTAAAATGTTTGGTCTGTTGAAATAGGGATAGTTTCAAACCCATCGGTACTTTGAAAATTTGAGATTTGAATATGACCTCCGAAACCAATGATTTTTTCACGAATCTCCGTTTGGAATCCTGTAACAATCGCTACCGATAAAATCATTACAGCTACGCTTATAGCAATACCAATCAAAGCAATGTTGATAATTGGACGAATATTATTACGCCCAGTTTTATCAGAAGACTTGGTCCTAATGAGTTTTAATGCTGTGAAAAGTTCGAAATTCAATCGCTTTATTTTGTTGGGCAATATTACTAAAAGTCTAGCGATAATTGGTGCCGAGATTAGGAGTGTTGATTGACTGTTTGGTTAATTCCTATTAGGTTTTCAAAACCTACTAGATCTTTTTAATAAGGCATAAATGATTGACAATTAATTAATGATAAATCCTTAGTTAACTAGGTGAACAGTGCGGGTAAACGTGTTTCTTTGCAAGTGGATGGGTATTAGAATACGGATATTATTTCTTTTAGGATTATTTGCAATGACGAGCCAGAGTTTAAATGCTCAGGATAATCATATAGATTCTACCTTAATCAAATCTGCCGATGAGGTTTTGGTTGGTGCGGAACGAGCGTCTTTATACGTGCCAAGCCTAGAAGGAAAAAATGTGGCTTTGGTGGTGAACCCAACCAGTGAGGTTTTTGGAACTCATTTAGTCGATTTTTTACTGGATAAAGATATTGCCATCAAAAAAGTGTTTGCCCCAGAGCATGGCTTTAGAGGTACGGCTGATGCCGGTGAAAAAGTGAAAGATGGCGTTGACTCAAAAACTAAGATCCCAATTAAAAGTCTTTATGGAAAAAACAAAAAGCCTACAAAAACTGATTTAGAAGGAATTGATGTGGTGGTTTTTGATATCCAAGATGTAGGTACCCGTTTCTATACTTATATTTCTACGATGCACTACGTAATGCAAGCTTGCGCAGAAAATAACGTGACTTTTATTGTTCTTGACCGACCTAATCCTAACGGGTTTTATGTAGATGGTCCAGTATTGAAAATGGCAAATCAATCATTTGTAGGTATGCATCCCGTACCCATAGTTCATGGTATGACCGTAGGAGAGTTTGCCAGAATGGTAAATGAAGAAGGTTGGCTAGGTAAAGGGCTTAAATGCGATTTAAGAGTGGTTTTGTTAACGGGTTGGACGCATAAAGAACTGTATCAATTACCCGTGAAACCATCTCCTAATTTACCAAATATGACATCGGTGTATTTATATCCTACTTTGGGTTTGTTTGAAGGAACCCATATAAGTGCGGGTAGAGGAACAGACTTTCCTTTCCAAACGTTTGGGTCACCTACTATTAAAGGAGCCGAGTTTAACTATACACCAGTGTCTAAGCCGGGAGCTAAATACCCAAAATACAAAAATCAAAAATGTTACGGTCAAGACCTACGTGAGTTTGACGTTTTTGCATTTTATGCAAAGCCTGAAATTAATATTGACCGACTTATTTGGGCGTTTGTACATACATCCAACAAAGAGGCGTTCTTCTTAAAAAACCACTTTTATAATAAGTTAGCCGGTACGGAATTGTTGCAGCAACAAATTCTAAACGGTGCTACTTCTGCTGAAATCAAGGAGAGTTGGCAAACAGAGGTAGATGCTTTTAAATTGCTCCGAAAAAAGTATTTATTGTATAAGGACTTTTAGCTTTTTAGTGGGGGTTAATTGTTTTACTTATCCCAAATAACAAAAATATATGTGGGTAATTGTAGATTTGAAATGATTACATCCATTTTATAGTTAATTTCAAGTCTCTTTTAGATTATTGATGGTCAAAATGACAAAAATCAGCGTTTTTTGGTTTTAAAAGAACCTTCTTTGCGATCTGAAAACAGAAAAAATGCAGATTGAAGTAATTGCTGAAAAAATAGAGGCGTATAAAAATGCTGGAAAACGGATGTTTTTAACCTCTTCGTTTCAGTCGCAGAGTGTACCATTGTTGCACATTATTAGTCAAATTGATAATAGTATACCTGTTTATTTTCTGAATACAGGATTCCTTTTCCCTCAGACCATAAAATTCAAGAATCAGTTAGTTTCTGATTTCGGATTAAATGTGGTGGGGTTAGAGTCTGATATTTCGAAAATTCATCAACTAGATAGCGACAATCATTTTTATTATTCTTCTGACCCAGATTATTGTTGTCACATAAATAAGATTCTTCCTTTAGAACCTATTATGATGAAAAACGATGTTTGGATAAATGGAATTCGAGCAGACCAAAATGCCAATAGAAGAAACATGAAGCCAGAGCAAATGGGTGCACATAACGTATTACGTTACCATCCTATGTTGCATTGGACCAAAGATGAAGTGGAAGAATATATAGTGAAGCATGGCTTGCCTTATCATCCATTAGATTCTGAAGGGTATGATAGTATTGGATGTGAACCGTGTACCAGTAAAATAGCGGCTGAAGGTGATGAACGCGCCAGCAGATGGGCAGGAATGAAAAAAACAGAATGTGGTTTACATACCGATTTGGCTACAGAAACAACGGCCACATTCAATTTTACAGAAATTAAGAAATAGAAAATGAGAGTTTTAGTAACCGGTGGAGCCGGATATATTGGAAGTGGTTTAATTCAGGAGTTGTCTAAAAATACTGCGATAAGTGAAATTGTTATTTACGATAACTTATCACGAGGCCACTTAGGTTTGTTTTTGTGCGATGCCAAATTAACAGGGATGAACATCAAATTTATTTTTGGTGATATTTTAGATGGTAGAAAATTGAAGACCGCTTTGAAAGGTGTTGATATCGTGTTTCATTTGGCCGCCAATGTAACCTCTCCATATGCGGATCAAAACCCGCAGCAATTTGAGCAAATTAACCATTGGGGTACGGCCGAGTTGGTAAGAGCCATTGACCAAAGTGAGGTTAAGAAATTAATTTATTTGAGTACTGTTGCCGTGTACGGATGGAGTGATGAAGAATTAACGGTCGATACCATTTTAGAACCGAACACCTATTATGGCGTTTCAAAAGTAAGAGGCGAAGAGCAAGTTTTAAGCGTTAAAGATGAGGTGGAAACCTACATTATTCGTTGTGGAAACGTTTTTGGTTATAGCCCAAGTATGCGTAAAGATACTGTGATAAACTCGTTTATGTTTAACGCGCAATACAGCGGTAGAATCAAAATCATGGGTGACGGAACACAAAAGCGGTCGTTTATTTCGTTGCAAGCCGTTGTCGAAGAATTAAGTGCTTTGGTAGATAAAAGTACCGCATCACCAAGTAAATATAATTTGGTAGAACACAGTGTTTCCATACTAGAATTGGCGGAAATCATAAAAGATATTTATCCGGATTTAGAAACCGTTTTTGTTAATCAACATCTTTCGATGCGTCAGGTTATTGTTGAAAACAGTAAGGAATTAGCGTATCACACTTCGCTTCCTCTGAAGCAAGAGTTATTAGCATTTAAATCTAAGTTTACGTTTTAATCCGCGTAGACTTAATCCGTAAACTACCCATTTTTAGGTATTTTGAGGGCTTTCATTCCCGTTAGATTTGCATTGTTATTTATGATGAATCTAAATAAGAATGAGAAAAATATTATTAGTACTGGGATTAGCTCTCAGCTCATCAATGCAAGCACAATCTGTTTATACCTTCCAAGATACGGGTGCGGCAATTAATTCGGCTACAAAAATTTTAGAATCTTCTAATCAGAGCAGAGTAACAGTGGGTGGTTATGCACAATTAGATTATAATCAACCAATAGGTGGCGGTGTAAGTCATAATGGGGTTATGGATGTGCATCGTCTTATTTTATTGTTCGGTTATAAGTTCAGCGATAAAACCTCTTTTGTTTCGGAATTAGAAATAGAGCATGTTAACGAGTTTTTTGTGGAGCAGGCATTTTTAAACCATTCAATAAACTCTAAATTAAATGTTAGAGCTGGTTTGATGTTAATTCCAATGGGAATTGTGAATGAGTATCATGAACCACCTACATTTAATGGGGTGGAGCGACCAAATCTAGATAAATACATTGTACCAACCACGTGGCGAGAAATGGGTGTAGGAATTACGGGTAAGTTTAACAATGCATCTTTACGTTACCAGCTATATATGTTTAATGGTTTTAAAGGTTACGGTGATGATGGTGCTACTTTTAGAGGTGTTGACGGGTATAGAAAGGGACGACAAAAAGCGGCTAAATCGATTTATAGCCATCCCAATTTTTCAGGTAAATTAGATTATTATGGAATCCTAGGGTTAAAGCTTGGACTGTCTGGTTATTTCGGGAAGTCTCAGACGACCCTAAAAGACGGGGCTAATCCTAGTGATGCGGTTGATATGTCGACCGTAGATAGCTCTGTGATTAATATGGCTATGTTTGGTTTTGATGCGCGTTATCAGTTGAAGGGCTTCACCGCTAGAGGGCAGTTTATTTATTCTTCCAATCAAAATACGGAGGCGTATAACGTAAAGGGAAATACCGATTTGGGTTCTGCCTTGATGGGATATTACGTAGAGGCTGGCTACAATGTTTTCAGACTTTTCAAACTAAAAACAACTCAGAAGTTAGTTGCCTTTACACGATACGAAACGTATAATACGCATTTCAAAGTATACAATGACCAGATTAAAAAAGATGCGTATAATCGCACCGATGTAACTATGGGATTGAGTTATCATATAGCGCCTGGAGCGGTTTTTAAAGCCGATTATCAAATGTTTATGAATCAAGAAAAAGGTTCTGAAACCAGCAATGCGATTAACCTAGGAGTCGGCTGGTGGTTTTAATTCGGGCCCTAATAGGTATCGTACTCGAAATATAGGAATAAAATATTCCACAAATATTTTGTACTGGATGTAAATAATTTAGCATGAAAATTAGCTTAAAAAAATATTCTTTGAAAGTTGGGGTCTTAATGACTCTGACTTTTTCACTTTTCATTGGTTTGGTTTCATGGATGGATATAACCGAAATCCCCCCTTCGTTTAAGAAGAAGATAAACAAAGAAATTGTTCAGTTATGGGGAGGCGAAGGAGTAATAATAAGTAAAGCGCTAAACGAAAATGAAAAATCTCTGTTTTCGAAATTCGGAGTTCAGGGAGTGTTTAAAATTCAGTTAGGTGCGAATCAAATAGGGTACATAATACTGGCTAAAGGACGAAGTAAGTTTGAGTATTTTGATTATGCCGTTTACTATGACCAAAAAATGGTTATTAAAGCTGTGCGTATTTTGCAATATAGAGAAGATTATGGCGGTGAAATTGGTTCAAAAAGGTGGCTACGCCAATTTGAGGGGAAAAACTCAAAATCGGCAATAACCATAGATACCGATATTCAAGGTATATCTGGCGCTACCATTTCTTATTTGGCTCTTACCAAAGGAGTAAAGAGCATTACGCAATTAATGAGTGAGTTATGAATGAAGTAGAAGAACTAAATATTTCGGGATTATTAGGTAAACTACCTAAGTGGGCTAAGCAGTTTTTAACGGTGTTTGTGTTAGTGTTATCCTTTGGTTATGTTACTGGATTGGTTTATATCAGTAAATCTACTGGTGTAAGTTCGGGAGGTATTGAAGAGCAATACTTAGGAAACGAAAACGATTTAGATGCTTTAGAAATGAAGTTTAAAAAACCCGAAAAAGCCATTTTAACTTTAGTCCATGGACATGTGGTTTCTTTTTCATTAATCTTTTTTGCGTTAGGTGGAATTTTTATGTTCTCCTCTTACAGTAACTTTCTAAAAAAGGTGCTAACCATTGAGCCGCTATTGTCTACTGTAACCACTTTTGGTGGTATTTGGTTGATGTGGTTAGGATATGGATGGATGAAATATGTAGTAATGATTTCGGGTACATTAATGCACGTATCTTTTGCAGTATTGGTGGTGTTGGTGTTAAGAGATTTAAGCCGAAAGAATGAAGTATTGCGATAAATAATAAGGCGGGCATCACCCACCACAAGAGATACCCGCAATTTTCACTAACCTTCATTTAGCGTTGTTTTAAAACCCTAATGCCTAACAGATGTTAACCTGCGTAGAGTAGGAGTAGGTTGTGTTGTTTAAATGAAGTGATTAAAATAAACGTGGTGATCACTCCGAATAATTAATGATAACGCTAAACTAGCGCATATAATGCTAGTTACTACTACTATAACCTTATTGTTAATAGAATTGAATCGTAAATTAAAAATAGCCATGAATTTAACATTCATGGCTATTTTTTACGCACACATACGTAAGGCCTTATGGCTTTAATATTTTGTTTTGGTAAATTCTTGAATTGCCATCTGTAACTTCTAAGATGTATAGACCAGAGCTCACGTTATTTAAGTCAATGTTTACTGTATTCGTTTGGCTGATATTATGAATTGCCCAAACTACTTTACCGGTTAGGTCCATTACTTGAATAGTTCCTGTAATACCATTGTCGTTAAGTAAAGTGTAACCTGACTCATTACTTAATAATAAGAAGTCGTTTGCGTCTGCATTGTTATCAATTCCAGTTACGGTAGTTGTAGTTGTATCGGCTCCATTTGGATTACCTTTAGTTCCTTTACCACCATTTGCAACATTGATGTTGTTTTCAAATACAATCTCGAAACGATTTAAATACTCTTGATTACCGTTTAAAGTAACGGTATAATCACCGGTAGCTAAATCATGCGTAATTCCAGTAACTAAATCTCTAAGATAGATTTTGATGTTGCTAGAAATGTTTTCAGTTTTGTATTTTGAGAACGTATGAACTCCAGAAGCATCTGTAAATAAAGCTAATGGAATAGCTTTAGAACTTCCAACATTCACAGCCTCGAACCCTTGAATCGCAAATTCTTCTCCGTTAATCATAGAGGCAAATCTTACATGAGAATTACCCAGTAATTTATGCGCGTCATACAATGCATCAATCGAATCTGTCGTATTTTTTGAATACCCTAATAGGATGTTGTTTGTAAACCCAGTAGCGGTTTCTACGCTAATCCAAGCTAAATGCTTTTCATCGGTACTGTTGGCTTTAAAGAATTGGTCGTTAGTACCAGTTCTCATACTGTTTTTAAATTCTAAGTTGGTATTTGCGTTACCCACAACCCAAAAACCTTGTCCGCTACCAATTGTTCCACTAGGAAGAGTTCCTGAGTTACCTGAATTTAGACCACCCATTTGATTCCATGAAGCGTAATCTGCATTTTGGTTGTATCCAGTACCCGTACCGGCATCATCCCAAAAATAAATGGCATTAGTAATTCTAGTATTGTTTATGGCATTCTCCGTCCAGAAAGCAGAAGCATCTAATCCACTTGGGTAAGGATTTCCAACTAAATTCCAGTCGTCATCATCCCAAAGTGCTTGATGTCCAAGACTCGTTGTTTTTATTGGAATACTAATATCACCGTTATTCACTGTTCCCGTAAATTGTTTAGAAGAAATAACCGCTCCTGGCACAAAATATCCTCGTCCGTTATCCATTATTCCGTCCCCTCCAGAAATCACGCTCGATGCTCCAAATGTTACGGCAGCACCGTTACAAGTAGTAGAGTATCCGACAGCGAAATCGTAGCTCCATGCTTGATTAGTAGCGTCAAAAGCCCATATGTCACATGCGTTTGATCCAGAAAAAACTGAAGTTAAACTGGAGTTTTGCATTGGTGAAGACCAGATGTTATAGGATAGATTAGAATTATTACCCGTTTTATTTAAGATATACGAACCTGAACCCGAGTTTTCGTTAACACCAGCAGATGTTTGAACTAAAGACCCGCTACTCTCAATGGTAATCTCCCCTTTGTTCTCAATGCTTCCGCTAACAGTTATAGCAACGCCATCCGCAATAGTAAGTTTACCTGCAGGGGTTACAATAATTTTATCTAATGAAGCATTGCTGGTTGCTACTGCACCTGGAGCAAAAACTTTCAAAACTCTACCTCCGTCAGCCGTGTTAGGTGCACCAGCAGTTCCACTTCCACCGTTATATCCTGAACCATCCCAAGTAATAAAATTATAATCACTGGCCAATGTAATTGGGTAGCCATTTGTCCAAGATGTAATTGGTGTAGATGTAGAACAATTTTTACTGGTACCAGTAATAACCATTCCGTTGGCTGCTGTTCCTGTCGCTCCTCCGTTACCTTCATTGGTCCATTTTGACCCGTTCCAACAAGCAATACGCAAGTCACACAAGGTACCTGTTCCCATATCACCACTACGAGCAGTATTCCATCCAATAGAAACTCTAACGTTGTTGGTACTGTATAGTCTGTTTAGAACCCAATACTCATTATCTGAAATTTTGTCCAAACCTGAGCTCGTTGCAGTAGTATCAAAACCAGCAATTTCAGGAGAAACATTGAAGTACTGACCTTCAAATTGTGCAGAACTCCAAGAAGGGTTAGTCATTGTAATTGGTGCATATACTCCGTTATCTCCCACAGGGAAAGTAAAGGCATCATTACCAATTTTAACCAATGGACCATCAACAAAAGCGTTGTTTGACACAGAAGAAACAGAACTGTTGTCGTTCATATATACTTTGTTTGTTGCCGAGGTAATCAAATTACCTTGGTTTAAGTCTAATACCGAAAGAATAATTAGCGGTGTGTTTAAAGTAATGTCATGATTTGCATTACTTGTTTCAATATCTCTAAATTCTGGAGTAGGAGTAGCTCCAATAGTATTAATACTTTGAGCAGTTGTTCCGTCAAAAACAATTCTCCCACCTCCACCAGTGCCAATTCTTATTGTTGAATTTGCGTTTACAGTAATATCACCAGCCACCGTGTTTGTGGTATTATAAGCTGGCTCAAAACTACCAGTAGAGGATTTTGTTAACTCAAGATTACCATTGTAATCATTTCCTACATTGTATGCGGTTCTCCATGTTCCTGTACCTAGGTGTGTGAAAGTAGCTGTTCCTGCAAAAGTGTTGTCACCATAGCTACCATCATAAACGCTACCTGTTTTAGTAAAGGTTGCGTCACCACCAAATAGAGAACTACGTGTATATGTTCGTGGTGATTTAAAATCTACATTACCACCCCAATTTGAATTTCTGTTATAAATGTATGTTGCGCTAGCTCCAAGTTCAATAGATTGAGCAGTAGCTCCAACTTGAGTGAAGTTTCGGAAATACAATTGACCACCTGTAAAGTTGGTAGCGTCAACGCCTGGAACTGAAATGGTTTTGTTTGCTGCTAGGGTAGAAGAACCACCGCCATATCCGAATAGAATTCCATCTGATGTTGTATTGAGTGTTGAGACCGTAATGTTGCCATTAAAAGTGTTTGCACTAGTACTTGTGTAATTTAAATACACTTCAGATTCGTTAGAGCCTGCGTTATTTACGATGGCAAGATCATTTCCAAAAGTAATGTCTCCAGAATATCCTAAGTAGATACGGTTAGAAGTACTCGCTGTATTGTTATTTGTTATGGTTGAGGTGCCTCCCACAGATAAAGTACTATTACCGTCATTGGCTATTGAAATGTGAGAAGCGGTTCCTGTTCCAGAATTTATAGCCATTAAGTTGCCTCCCATAGTTATATCTCCATTTCCACCAAAATAGGTGCGAAGTGTTTTGCCTGTTCCGTTATTAGTTATAGTAGTGTTTCCACCAATGGTAAGACTTGAAGAAGTACCTGTGGCAATATACATTCTGTAATCACCTGTACCTGTAGCTGAATTTGTTGTTGTTAAATTACCTGCAATGCTATTTCCTGCAGAGCTGTACGCAAGGTACAAGTGATGAGACCCAGCGATAACAACAGCTAAGTTTGCTTGGAATACATCAGGAGAACCGTTACCCATTAAGAAGTATCTAGATCCATTATTTGTTAATGTAGTGTTGCCTACAAAGGTGTTTCCACCTGGGCAATTATCATTATCAATAGCACCTGATTTAGTTAATGCGGCAGTTCCATTATAGGTAGTGTTTCTAGTGTAAATTCTTGGTGCACTAAAAATCACATCACCACCCCAGTTTGAATTATTAGTATAAATATATCTGGCTGTTGGTGCTAACTCAAACGATTGAGCAGTTGCTCCAACTTGGGTGAAGTTTTTAAAGTAAAGGTCTCCACCAATAAAGTTTGTAGCATCAACACCGGGAATTGAAATTGTTTTTGTGGCTGCTAATGTACCTGAACCACCTTGTGTACCAAAATGATAACCATCACATGAAGTACTATTAGATGTAAGGGTAATATTTCCGTTATAGGTGTTTACACTAGAACTTCTATAGTTTAAAAATATTTCAGAATTAGTTGCCGATGCATTATTCACCATGTCAAGGGTGCCATTAAATGTAATGTCACCGTAATCACCAAAGTAAACCCGCTTATAAGCACCTGCACCGGTATTAGTCAATGAAGTGTTACCAGAGATAGTAACCGTAGATGCCGAATTAGAAGCAAGAATCAATTGCGCTGAGGTAGCTGTTGAAGAGTTTAATAAGCTTAAGTCACCGCCAAAATTGATATCGCCAAGGTTACCTAAGTATAGGTTTTTAGATGCTCCACCTGTACCACTGTTTTCAACGGTTGTGTTTCCAGCAATAGTTAGGGTTCCTCTATTGGCAATATATAGGTTTTGTGTTGCGGCCGTAGAAGTAGCTTTGTTTTTTATAGTTGCGATTCCCGCGATGTTGATATTTGCCGAATTATTGTTTCCGAAATATAAATATTGATTTCCAGTCCCTGTTGGTATGTTTTCAAGAGTAAGATTTCCAGCAATAGGATAGGTGCCTGGCTCTGATGCAAATACAAGAGTACCATATGCACCTGTGTTTTTCAATGTTAAATCTCCACCAAAACTACAAGAAGAATCTTGTGCAATATAAAAGTCTCCGTTAGATGCCGTGTTATTATTGATTAATTGGGTATTTCCGGAGAATGTATTTCCACCATATGAATAATCAGTTGAAGCACCTGTTTTTTCAATGTAAGCCGTTCCAGCAAATGAAGACTCACGTACATATATTCTAGGTGAAATAAAACTTACGTTTCCTCCCCAGTTGGAGTTGTGGTTGTAAATGAATGAAGCTGTGGAAGCAAGTTCAAACGAATGTGGCGTGTTTCCAATTTGAGTGAAATTTCTGAAACGAAGCTGGCCTCCTAAAAAGTTTAAGGCATCTACCCCTGGGATGGTAATTGACTTACCATTCGCTAAGGTTCCGTTACCACCATTTTGGCCAAAACGAACACCATCACATGCTACGTGATTTGATGATACGGTTATATTACCATTGTAGTTGTTTGAACTATTACCACTTTGGTTAGCATAAATCACTGAATTTGTTGCGCCAGAGTTATTGGTAATATCTAAGGAGTTGTTGAACGTCATATCTCCTTGATTACCTAGGTAAACATAGCTATTTACAGATGAAGTATTGCTGTTTAAAATGGTTGTTGTTCCGTTTACAACTATTGAAGATTCTCTTTGGTTGGCAAGCATGGTATTAGAAGTGGTTCCTGAACCAGCATTGGTTATGGAAAGATTTCCTCCAATGGTAACGTCAGCTCTCTCAGCTAAATACGTGTAAAGTGCGTTTCCTATTCCGTTGGTGTTTATGCTTACGTTTCCTCCAATATTCAATGTAACAGATGATTGATCTGCAATTATCATGGAATATGAAGAAGTTCCAGATGGACCGTGCGTTGCGGTTAGATTACCAGCAACGGAGTGACCTGCTCCACCACGCGCAAAATAAAAGTGACTTGAACCTGAGTTTATCAAGTCTACATTTGCTTGAAATACATCGGCAGAACCGTTACCAAACATTAGGTATTTGCTACCACTATTGGTGATGGTTGAATTACCAACAAACGTATTACCACCATACGAGGCATCGTCTCCAATACCGCCTGTTTTTTCTATTATACTTGTTCCGCTAAAGGTAGTTCCTCGTGTATTAAAACGAGGCGCTTTAAAAGTGACGTTACCGCCCCAGTTTGAATTATAGTGGTACATGTATCCCGTACCTGTTAGAACAATATTTTGTGGTGTAGCACCAACTTGGGTGAAATTTCTGAATTGTAGTAATCCTGAAATGAAACCACCTGCTGAAACACTAATTGTTTTACCAGCAGCTAGAGTAGACGTACCACCGCCTTCACCGAAACGAATTCCATCATTTGAAGCGTTTGTAGCTGCAAGGGTAATGTTTTGATTGTATGCGTTTACACTGGCAGAATTTCTGTTAAAGTAGATCTCTGAATTAGTTGCAGATGCACTGTTTACAATATCAAGCGTACCATTAAAAATTGCATCACCAGAATTACCTAGGTATATTCTTTTAGTAGCGCCAGAACCTGTATTTGTAACGGTTGTGTTTCCTGTTACCGTTATTGCAGAATTGGTGTTATTTGCAAAAAGAATTTGTCCGGTAGCTCCAGTAGAAGTATTGTTTAAAGCAAGATCACCGTTTAAATTAAGGTCTCCATTATCTCCTACATAAATGGTTGAATTGATGGCAGAGGAGTTATTGTTTATAGTGGTTGTACCTGCAACAGTTAAGGTAGAAGCTGAAGAATTTGAAAGGTAAATATTATTTGTACTTCCTGAACCTATATTGTTAATGGTTAAATTTCCTGCTACGGTGTTGCCTACTGAGTTGTGTGCTAGGTACATATAGTGGGTTCCGATATTTGTAAGTGTTAGGTTTCCTCCAAAAGAATCTGAAGTTCCATTACCCATAAGTAAATATCTTGAGCCGCTATTTGTTAATGTAGAATTACCTACAAATGTATTTCCGCCACTTGAGGCATCATTGGTAGTCCCAGTTTTTTCAATAACTGAAGTACCGCTATATGTAGTTCCTCGTGTATTGAATCTAGGTGCCGTAAATGTTGCGTTTCCGCCCCATGATGCATTGTAATTGTATAAATACCCTGTGCCAGTAAGTGTAATGTTTTGTGCTGTTGTTCCTAATTGAGTGAAATTTCTAAATTGCAATGTTCCTGCAACAAATCCGCCAGCTCCAATGGTAATTGTTTTACCGGATGCTAGTGTAGCTGAACCTGAATTTTCTCCAAAACGAATTCCGTCAGTTAATGCATTAGTTGAAGAAATTACGATGTTCTCTTTATATTCATTTGAAGAGTTTGAACCATTGTTCAAATAGATTTCAGAATTTACTGCGGTTGCATTATTTGCTATGTTAAGAGTCCCGTTAAAAATGATATCTCCGTAATTTCCTAAATAAATTCTTTTATAAGTGCCCGCTCCTGAGTTTGTTACAGTTGTGTTGCCACCTACGCTTAATGAAGAAACAGTGTTTGTTGCAAGATATACATGGGCATTTGTACCCGTGCTATTATTGTTGATGGTAAGTGTACCTGCAATTGTATTCCCTGCACTGTTGTGCGCTAAATAAAGGTTATGCGCGCCAATATTGTTTAAAATAAGGTTAGCGTTAAAGGCATCCGATGCTCCATTACCCATAAGTAAAAGCCTTGATCCGCTATTTGTTAATGTAGAATTACCCACAAAAGTATTACCCCCATATGAATAGTCATCTGAAGCACCCGTTTTTTCAATAATTGAGGTTCCGCTGTAGGTAGTGCCTCTGGTGTTAAATCTAGGTGCAGTGATTGTTACGTCTCCGCCCCATGAAGCATCATAATTGTAAAAATACCCGGTACCAGTAAGTGTAAAGTTATGGGCAGTATTACCTATTTGGGTGAAATTTCTAAACTGTAATGTCCCAGCAACAAATCCACCAGCTCCAATGGTAATTGTTTTACCGGATGCTAGTGTAGCTGAGCCTGAACTTTCTCCAAAACGAATACCATCTGTTAAGGCGGTGGAAGAAGAAATTGTGATGTCATCGTTATACGTGTTAACAGACGCTGAACTGTGATTTGCATAGACTTCAGAATTTGTTGCCGTTGCATTGTTGGCAATGTTTAAGGTTCCAGTAAATGTAACATCACCGTAATTACCTAAATAAACGCGCTTTGTTGTTCCTGCCCCAGAATTAGTAACCGAGGTGTTACCTGCAATAGTAAGGGTAGCATTTGAACCGTTGGCTAGGTAGGTATATCCACGGTTGCCAGAAGATGCGTTGTTAATGGTAAGTGATCCTCCTAAAGTAACATCACCATTTTCTGCAAATAATACGCGTCCATTATTAGCTGTTGCTGCATTAGTAATAGATGTGTTTCCAGTAACGTTTAAAGAAGAAAAAGAAGCTGATGCAATATATACGTAGGCATTTGTTCCAGAGGCCAGATTGTTAACAGTTAAGTTTCCGTTTACGGTGTTACCAATACTATTATAAGCAAGGTATAAGTTATATGTACCGGTGTTAGCTAAAATAAGGTTAGCGTTAAACGCATCGGATGCTCCATTACCCATAAGTAAGTATCCGGTACCGCTATTTGTTAATGTAGTATTACCAATAAAAGTATTTCCACCAACTGAGGCATCATTGGTAGCCCCAGTTTTTTCAATAACTGAAGTACCGCTATATGTAGTTCCTCGTGTATTGAATCTAGGTGCCGTAAATGTTGCGTTTCCGCCCCATGATGCATTGTAATTGTATAAATACCCTGTTCCAGTAAGATTAATGTTTTGCGCAGTTGTACCTGTTTGGGTGAAGTTTCTAAATTGAAGTGTTCCGGCAATAAACCCACCCACACCAATAGATACTGTTTTTGCTGTAGCAAGTGTTCCTGAACCGTTATTTTGTCCAAAACGAATACCATCAGAAGATACATGAGTTGCTGAGATTGTAATATTACCGTTATAGGTATTATTACTGTTTACGTTATCGTTACAAAACACTTCCGCATTTTGCGAACCCGCGTTGTTGATAATAGTAAGATCATTGTTAAAGGTAATGTCACCTTGGTTCCCTAAGTAAACTCTATTAGTTGAGCTAGCCGTAGAGTTGTTTGTTACTATCGTTGTTCCTGTTATAGTTAATTCAGAACTAGTATTATTTGCCATTATTAGGTAAGAAGAAGTCCCCGTACCTGAGTTGTTCAATGTTAAATTCCCTCCAATGGTGTTGCCTGAACTTCCGTATGCAAGATAAAGACCTGAAGTAGATGTATTATTTAACGTTAAGTTTCCAATAAAGGTATCTGAAGTTGAATATCCTAAACGGAAATTTCCGGTTCCGTTATTGATAATGATTGCGTTTCCAGTAAAAGTGTTACCACCAGGACAATTATCATCAGATGGACCTGTTTTTGTAAAATTTGATGTGCCTACAAATGAAGTTCCGTTTAATAATATACGTGGAGCTGTTGCAGAAATATTTGCATTAAATGTGGTTCCATTTTCGAAGTATATAAGGGCTGTTCCTGTAAGTGTTAAGTTTTGTGCTGTTGTTCCTGTTTGGGTAAAACCTTTGAAACGTAAATCACCTTTTGAAAACCCAATTCCATTAATAGAAATTGCTTTAGTATCAGCGAGTTCAAATGTACCTCCACTTTCACCAAACCAAACTCCGCTACCATTAGTACTACCTAAAGAAACGTTGCCATTAAACTCTGTTCCTAAAGCATTGTAACCCATTCTAATTCTACTTGTACTTGTATTTAATAAGGTAACATCACCATTAAATATATCTGGGTTATAATATCCCATTAAAAAGTAACTAGTACCGGAATTGGTCACTTTGAAGTTAGCGTTAAATGTACATCCACCCGCTCCGTTTACGCTAGAGCCCCCGTTATCTTCTACCGTAACGGGGTTGTTAAAAACACCTCCGTTAAACTCGAGTCTTCCTGCAACACCTGTTATAGGAGTATGGAAAGTAGTACCACTAAAAGTAACGGTTCCAGAAGTATTGAAACTTACTTCAGAAGAGGCATCAGAATCTATAATAGTTCCGTTCTCAAATCTACAACTAGCAACATTACTTACCGCTGGATTAAAAGTAAATCCTGCGAGATCAATTTGACCGGTATATCCAGTGGTTCTTATTCCATCAAAATTAACGTCAATATCAAATGTACAGTTTCCTGCACCTGATCCGTTGAAGTAAACAAAATCACCTGTTGTTGGTACCGAAGCACCAGCTGCTCCGCCTGAGGACGTAGACCAGTTAGTTGTGTTATTAAAATTACTATTGGCGCCAGCTATCCAGTAACGGTTTGCGGCTTGTAAATTGGAGTTGCTTAATGCTAAAAGCGAGATGAGGAAAACAAGTAAAATTTTCATTTATGTGGTATTTATGTGGTATTTTTTATGTGTTAAAAGTTCATTTTAATGATGTTAATGCATTTTAACGGAACAATATTATATAATAATCAATAAAACATAGATGATGTACTGTATAATTAAAGCGATTGGTTTTTTTGTGTAAATGCGGGTTTGGCTTTTAATCTCTAGTTAAAATGTGTGAATTTTGATTTAAAATCACGCCATATTTAATGGCTAATATCTTTATTCGGATAATGGAAACATTGGAATTCATATTGGTGATTTATAGCCTTGCTTAAGGTGGTTTATTTCTGCGAAATTCAAAGAAAAGGAAGAGTAGACTCCTTTTGAGAATTTTTCGTAGTATGACCTTTTTTCAGGGGAGTTTGGTGGTTTTTTAGGGCAGGGAAGGGTGAAATCAGATTCAATAAATAGAAATCAAATTCGATAAGTCAAAACCAAATAAAAAAATTGACCTAAAAATATGGTCACGAGGTTCAAAGGATTTTAGCCCTTTAAATATTGATCTATAATATTACTGAAATCATCTTTTTTAATAGGCTTAACAATAACGTCACTGCAACCTGCTTCAAGTGCCTTGTTAATATCCTCTTGCGTAGAATAGGCAGTTAAGGCTATTATGGGTAGGTTTTTAAATTTAGTCTTAATGATTCTTGTGGCTTCGTAACCCGACATTATGGGCATTTTAATGTCCATTAAAATTAAATCTAAATCTTTAATATCTTCGCTTAACTCTACCGCTTCTTCGCCACTTTTGGCGTGAAATACAGTACAGTTAGCTACAATATGTTCTTGTAAAAGGATTTCGGTGTAGAGGTAATTAACTTCCTCATCTTCTGCGACTAAAACTTTTAAATTAGGAATTTTGTTTTTAGTTGTTTTAGATGCGATTGATTTTAATGACTCCTCGTGTACTGGATTGTATGGCAAAGAAACATAAAATGTACTACCCTTTCCTAACTCTGATTCTAGACTAAGTGTACCCTTCATTAGGGTGGTGTTTTCATTTGCGATAGATAAACCTAGTCCGAGCCCTCCAACTTTATTTGTTATTCCTTTCTCGGCTTGGCTAAAATTTTCGAATATTAAATCATGATTTTCTTTATGGATTCCAATTCCGGTATCTTTTACATAAAACACAATGTTCTTACCTTCTAAGTTGTAACCAAATTCTACAAACCCAGTATTGGTGAATTTTAAGGCGTTATCAATTAAGTTATTTAGGACTCTATACAGTTTTAATTTATCAACATGTACTGTGCTATCAAAATCGGTAAGTGCTTTTTTAATGTATAGCGGTGTTTTATTTTCTTTGGCTTTTTTGTCTAAAACGGAAAACAACTCTAAAATAAGGTCGTTTAAACAGACCTCTTCATTGTTTAATGTAGACTGACGGGTACCTAATTCTGAAATTTCTAAAATGTCATCTATAATATGCAGTAATTGATGTCCGCTATTTTTGATGATTTGAATGTAATAACTTCGCGTATCATCTGTAATATCGGTATCGTTCAAAAAATCAGTGAAACCTAAAATGCCATTTAGTGGTGTTCTTATTTCATGCGACATATTATTAATAAACTCGGTTTTTAGTTTATTGCTTTGCTCCGCAGACTCCTTCGCCAGGAAAAGTTCTGAGTTTTGAATAACCAGTTTTTCTTTCGCTTCCCTTATTTCCGTAATGTCATGATATATAGTGAGTTTCCTGTCATGGTCTAAAAGTACCGATGAAACGGAATAGGATTGACTCTCTTTTCTAGTTTGGATGCTGGTTTTCTTGTTATCTGTTAAAATATTAAAATAGCAATGCTCACAAACTGAATCACTATTAAATATAGCTTTATGACATTTTTCACCAACAGCATCATGGCCAATCATTTTTACCATGGCTGGATTTAAATATTCAATGTCATAATCGGAAGAACAAAGGTATATTCCGTCTTCAATAGAATTGAATATGATATTCTGCAGCTCAAATTGCTGTTTTAATTGTAGCTCTAAGTTTGTGCTATCTGTAATGTCGTTAAGAACACCTTCAAAATGAGTTACCTCTCCTTTTGCGTTTTTCAGTATATAAGTAGTGTCTTTTACCCATAAGTAACCTCCCTTTTTTGTTCGTAATCGATAGGGTAGGTGTGAAAATACATTTTTCTTTTGAAATTTTCTATCCTCTATTTCTTTAGTGACTTGATTTAAATCATCTGGGTGAATTAAGTCTGAAAATAGGACTATTTTGGTGGTGATTTCAACATCAGTAAATCCTAAGATATTTAGAACATTTGAAGAGGCGAAGCTTACAGGCCACCCCGGTTTGTTTTCCCAAATGAAGGCCATAACTGGGCTACGGTTTACTATTGCAATCGTTTGTTTTAATTCCTTTTCTATTCTTTTTTGTTCCGTAATATCTTCTCCTGTGCTAAGGTATCCAGTAATCTCTCCTTCCAAATTTTTTAGAACTCCATTATGCCATGAAATTAGTCTTTCTTCACCAGACTTGGTAAGAATTAGGTTTTCATAGTGCTCTATATTTAGTATTTCTCCAGTTCTTAATTTTCCCGAAATTGGGAGAGTTTCATTTTTGGTTTTTTCTGGTAAAAAATGGTCAAACCAAATTTCACCTATAATTTCATTTTCTTTATATCCAAGAATTTCACACGCCTTTTTGTTTACTTGGGTAACCACTCCTTTTAAGTCCAACTCTAGATAAATAACCCCGGAGTAATCCAACATTGCTTGTGTTTTATTGGTGTGCAATAAATGGGTGTATTTTTTCTCTAATTCGCTGTAGGATAACTTATTTGCCATAATGCGGTGGTGTTATGTTATTTGAAGTTGAGAAATAAATTTATGAATAAGCGTATTAAACTCTTCCTTTACAATTGGTTTGGAAATAAAGTCATCACACCCAGCGGTAATGGCCACCTCTTTTTCTTTGTTGGTAGAGTAGGCTGTTTGAGCAATGATGGGTAGCTCAGGTAGAATTTCTTTTATTAAACGAGTTGCTTCGAAACCATCCATAACAGGCATTTTTAAATCCATTAATACTAAATCAATAGGTGTTTTTTTACAGATGTCAAGCGCTTCTTTTCCATTTTTAGCATGTAATATGTTAAACTTGAATTTTTGATTTCCGCCTAGAAGAATTTCTAAATATAAATAATTAATTTCCTCATCCTCTGCAATTAATATAGTGTAAGCGTTGGAATCCATAGGTTTAGGGAGGGCTTTTTTTATGGATTTTTGTACCCGAAATACTGGTTTATATGGAATGTTTAGAAAGAAGGTAGTGCCTTCATTCAGTGTTGACTCTACCGAAATATCGCCACCCAATAGCATCGAGTTTTCTTTAGCGATAGATAAACCTAAGCCTAAGCCTCCTACTTTTCTCGAAAGTCCTTTTTCTGCTTGAGAAAATCGTTCGAAAATGGCGTTGAATTTGCTTTTCGAAATTCCAATGCCGGTATCTTTTACATAAATTACAATTTCATCGGCTTTTCTTTTGTACCCGAATTCAATAAAGCCATATGACGTAAATTTTAAAGCATTTTCAATGAGGTTACTTAAGATTTTATTCAGTTTTGTTTTATCCGTATAAATGGTGGCTTCCTCATCTTTCATTCCTTTAATTAAATATAAAGGTGTTTTATTCTCTTTTGCTTTAATGTCGAAAATGGCAAACAGCTCTAGCAGAGTGCTGTTTAAATTAACTTTAGATTCAATTACCTTTACTTGCTTTGTTTCAAGTTTAGATATTTCAAGAATATCATCAATGACTTGCAGTAATTGGTTTCCACTATTTTCAATAATATTCACGTAATGCGTTCTTTTTTCAGAACTCAAATTATCATCTTCTAAGAACTGAGTAAACCCTAAAATACCATTCATAGGGGTTCTTATTTCATGCGACATATTATTCAAAAATTCTGTTTTTAAGCGGTTGCTTTCTTCTGCCTTTTCTTTTTGTATGATGAGGTCTTGGTTACTTTCAAGCACTAATTGCTCCGCCTCTTTGATGTCTGAAATATCAATAATAGAAACAATAACGTTTTGTTGACTGTCAATTACTGCCATTTTTAAAATGGTGTAAATAATTGTGCCGTCCGTTTTAATTAACTCTGTTTCTGTCTCAAATTTTTGTGCTCCATTTGCTAATGCTAGAATTTCTTCTTTGAAAACCTCCCTAGATTTATCATTAAAGGTATTCTCTAAATGGTTAGATAGTTCTAATTTATTTTTAGCACCAAATAAATTTAAGGCAGCCGTGTTTACATTAAGAACTTCAACGGATGAAATACATTGGTCTACAAATTCCGGGTTATTGTCTAAATAGGTTTTTAAATCTTTAGTTTCTTTAGCCTTGTTCTCAATTAACTCTATTGTTTTTTTGAAGTTTTCTTCCCATAAAGAAACCGGACTTTGCTCCAGTAAGCTTTGATATCTCTGCTTCGTTTCGGTTAGCATTTGGTTTTTGAAAGAAATCGTGTCGCTTAAAGTTTTTAGTTTGCTATTTTGATCTATTAGTTTTTGTTCTGTAGATTTTATGGAGGTCATATTCCGCCATATTCCATGAATAATTTGTTTTCCAGGTTTGTTTAAAATAGTAGTGAGTGAAACCTCAATAGGTAGTTTGGCTCCATTTTCTTTGATTAGAATCCATTCATATCTATGACTACCTTTTTTAAGGCAGGCTTTCATCATGTTTTCCACTTTATTAAAAGACTCTTTTTCTCCCGTACTTGAAAGACTGGATAGCTTTGATGGGTGAAGGTTTAGTATACCTTCTCTGGAGTTCAACTCTAATAATTCTATAGATGCTTTATTACACTCTCTAATAATCCCGTTTTTTATTATTACAGCGGCATCTACTGATTTTTCAAATAGCGACCTGAATTTTTTCTCGCTTTCAGAAAGCTTACTACCAGAACGTTTTAATTTCTCCTCGGTTATTTTACGTTGGGTTATATTATCCTTCAGGGCTAGAATATTCACAATTTCTCCAGCCTCGTTTTTTATTGGGGTCATTTTCACATTTTCCCAATAAATCTCTCCGTCTTTAGATCTGTGTTGAAACTCACCTTCCCAAGATTTACCTGAGTTGACAACTTTCCACATTGATTTATAATAGTGCTCAGATTGGTTTCCGGAGTTTAAAATACGCGGGTTCTTACCCATTACTTCTTCGGCTGAATAGCCAGAGTCTTTAGTGAATTGCGGGTTGACGTATTCAATATTACCTTGATTATCTGTAATTACAATGCTGTTAGAACTTTGGGCTACCGCAGTAGATAGTTTTTTGTTTTCATGAGATGCTTTTTTACGTTTAGAAATGTCTCGTACGGCTACTACTCTCAATTTACTCGAGTTGGTTGATGGTAAGCTTTTAGCCTCTAGCTCTACAGGTAGCTTGACTCCGTTTTTGGTTTTAACTTCAATTTCGTAAACACCTACACGATTGATTTTCATTTTTTCAAGTACCAATGAGCGGTGCTTTTTTGCTATGAATAGGGTAACAACGTTTTGTCCAATAAGTTCCTGTGAACTATACCCACTGAATTTACAAAAGGCATTATTTACTTCTTTAATAATACCCTGTTCATGAATCAAAATGCCTTCAAAACTAAGGTTGGCTAAACGCTTAAATTTTTCTTCGCTTTCTTTGAGTTTACGTTCTGTTTCTACTTTTTTTGTAATGTCAATAATAGATATTCTAGCTAATAGAAATGGGGCTTGGTCTCGGTATTGGATGTTGACTTTTATTAAACCATGAATAATGTTTTTCTTGATCCCTAGTAGTTCAATTTCATCCATGACCTCCGTTTTATGTTCTTTAATGGCACTTAGAACATTTTGAAAGTGTTTTAATGTCGCTTTTGAAAAGGTTTTGCCAATATTGTCAATTAAATGTTGTTCGTTTTTGGCTTGAAAAAACTTAACCGCTTCGTGGTTAACTTTAGTCACTATAATTTGACCTAAAATGGCGATAAGTTTTTCGGGGTTCTTTTCTAAATAGGAAATGAAATCTTTTATACCTTTCTTGTTAGAATCGAGAAAGGTATTATAGGCAATAGAGAGATCTTCCTCTAATAGCGCAACAGGGCTATGTTTAAATAGTTCCTTATATTTTTCTTCTTCTTGAATTAATTCAGCGCTTTTACGCGTGATGTTTTTCTGTGGTAAATGGCTGTTAAGGAGCTGCGCTTTTAACTGCTTTAGTTCATCCTCTATTTCCTGGTACGTTGGTTTAGAACCCATGTTTCTACAGTTTTAATAATCAACACTTTTTTTCAAAAATGTATGCACCTAAGTTAATTTTTTTTTGAATTAAATTGGTACTTAATTCCAGTAGTTTTTAATGTTTAATTAAACATCGGTATCAAATTTAGGCAACTGGTGCAAAATGGTTTATGATAAAAGTCAAGGATAAAACCATTGTTTCCCCGTTTATTTAATAAAAAGAACCGAGTAGTTATTGGGTTTGGTTTCTTTAAAATGTGCTAAGAATGCTTTATTGATTTTGGAGGTAACGGTAGCGGGTAGAAATAAAAAAGAGGTTGTTTTTTCCAAAACAACCTCTTACCAAAGTTTTTAACGAATAGACTTATGGCCTTATCCATTGTTTAGTGAATACCTTTTCACCCTTATTAAGGATGGTAACAAAGTAAGTTCCACTTGATATGTTATTTAAGTGGATTGTTTGCGAAGCCTGATTATTTACGTTTTCTTTTTCCCAAACTAATTTACCGGTAACATCAAATATTCTGATAGAGCCATTAATTCCATTCGGATTAGAAATCATGATTTCATTTTCAGACTGAATTAACGTAAAATCAGCATTGGTATTTTCATTAATTCCAGTAACGGTAGTTGCGGTATCTGCACCAGATGGGTCACCTTTAATACCATTTCCAGAACCTCCGTTATCAAACTTGTTTTCAAATACTAATTCAAACCTTGACGTGTATTCTACATTCGTAGCCAAGTCTACCGT
>CAXMPG010000093.1:0-8217 GCA_964195485.1 uncultured Desulfobacterales bacterium | reverse complement strand
ATTCGCCTTGGGCAAATAATTGTGTAGATTGAATAGAAAACAGAAATAATATGAGATAAAGGTATTTCAAAGTGTATTGTAAAAGAGTAAATTGGTTATCCGTAACGTGAAAATACGCTTTTTAATATGAGGTAATTCGTTTTAAATAAAATAGTTAAATAAATTGAAAATTTGAGAGTGATTTTGCTTCTTTGGAATTGAGCTGTTGCCAAAGTTCTTATGCTGAGTCAGCGGGTGACTGCTTTTGGCTTTGTGAATAGTCACCCGGTGACTTATCTCGTAATTTGTTCTTAAGGAAAAAGCTGGATAGCATCTACTAATTTGCATTAGCGATAGAAACGGCAACCTTTTTGCTTTTTTTGTAAAAGGATACTGAGGTACTCGAAGGGCCGTTACAAAAAAATAAAAGTTATAGTGGAAAGCGCGGGCTCATGAAGCTTTTCGCGGAATGAGTAATGCCCAAATAAAAATACTAGCCATAAAAAAAGCCGTTCTAATAATTAGAACGGCTTTCTTAAAATATATGGAGGAAAGACTAGATATCCATTCCGTCAAGAACATCTTTTACACCTCTTACAGCGATAGAAGATTCTTCTAACAACGCTTTTTCATCGTTATTAAGATCTAGTTCAATAATTTTTTCAATACCGTTTTTACCTAGAATTACTGGAACACCTAAATAAATTTCATTTTGATCATATTCACCGGTTAACCATGCGCATACTGGGAAAACACGTCTTTGATCCTTAACAATTGCTTCTACCATTTGAGCCGCAGCTGCACCTGGAGCATACCAAGCAGAAGTACCTAAAAGTTTAACGATTTCACCGCCACCTTTTTTAGTTCTATCTACAATTTCTTCTAATCTATCTGCGTCAATCATTTCAGTTACTGGAATACCACCAACCGTTGTATAACGAGGAAGAGGAACCATAGTATCACCGTGACCACCCATTAATACCGCTTGGATATCTTTAGGAGAAACGTTTAGCTCTAGAGCTAAGAAAGAACGGTAACGAGCAGTATCTAAAATACCAGCCATTCCGAACACTTTACTTGAATCAATACCTGCAGTTTTAAATGCTTGGTAAGTCATTACGTCAAGAGGATTAGAAACGATGATAATAATTGCATCAGGTGAATGTTTAACAACATTTGCAGTTACCATTTTCACGATTCCAGCGTTAGTAGCGATTAAATCGTCACGACTCATTCCCGGTTTACGTGGAAGTCCAGAAGTAATTACAACAACTTCAGAACCTGCAGTTGCAGCGTAATCATTGGTTACACCAATAGTTCTAGAATCGTACATTTCAATTGGAGAAGTCTCCCAGATATCAAGGGCTTTACCTTCGGCAACACCTTCTTTAATATCTAATAAAATAATTTCATTAGCCACTTCGTTGTGAGCTAATACGTTAGCGCATGTTGCTCCTACGTTTCCGGCACCTACTACAGTTACTTTCATAACAATTAAGTTCTTGTATTTTAGTTTAAAAATTTCGCTATTTTAGCAGAGCTCAAATGTAGCCTTTTTATGGCATCGAGGAAATGATGATTGTTTTCTTTTTTGCCATATAAATGCATCACGTTTTGGTCATATTCCCCCAATATGTTTTAAAGAATTAAAGTGAAAAGAAATTATATTAAAAATATAATCACGGTAATGCTAGTGATTTTTACTCAAATTGGCTTTGGTCAAGTGAGTTTTGAAAGTGTGGATCAAAGAATCATTGATTTGTATGGAGAAGACCGTGTACAAGAAATGGTGGTTAATCAACCTAATTTTATAGCGTATTTGAATTACTACGTTAATAACGCGTATCAAATTGTGTATGATGTACCGGAACGGAAACTAGCCCAATTTGAAGATATTTCTACACTTACAAATACAAAAACAGGGTTAGCTATTTCAGAGAGTGACATTGAAAATTTAAACATCTTATTAATGTCGATCACTCGAAGTCAAGAAGAATATCTCACCTATAAAATTGGTAATACAGGTACGGTAATCGTATTTATTGCACCGCAATTTTTATTAGAAGAATATAATAGGTTAACCAAAAACGGGGAGGGCAGTCAGTAATGAGAGTATTAGTGTCAATCTTGGTTTTGAGTATTTTCTCTATAAATGCTTCATCTCAGAATTTCATGTCAAATTCTACGGTGGCAGCTTGTTCCAATAATTTTCAATCAAGTGGTGGCTTTGCTTCAGGTGGAGCTGGAGCCTCTGGGTATGGGTTTAACGAAAATTTCACGATGACTTTTTGCCCCGGAGCGAGTGGCTCTTTAGTCACTATGGATTTTGTAGCGTGTGTTATTGGTGCTGGAGATATCTTAACAGTTTATAATGGTACTACATCAGCGGCTCCTTTACTGGGCGTTTATGATGCCACTACTCCTGCCGCGGGAATCATAAGCGCACAATTAGCTACGAACCCTAGTGGGTGTTTAACTTTTGTTTTTGTTTCAGATGGAACGGGTACAGGAAACGGTTGGAATGCGAGTATTACATGTGATTTACCATGCCAGGCATTTGAAATAGGAATGGATTCTTTGTTGACTAATTTTAGTCCGGGTGGATTTGTGGATGTGTGTAATGGAGATACTGCGGTGATGGCGGTTACGGGTGATTTTTTCAATAATAACTTGAATTACAATCAGTCGGATAACAACACGCAATTTTATTGGTATAACGATACCACCTTACTGGATTCAGGAAGGGTTTTTAATTACCTGCCACTAACATCTGGTGCCGTTTTGATACAAGCATTTGCCGTAGATACTTTAGGTTGCGTGGCTAACTTCAATTATAATTTTTGGATAAGAATTGGTTCGGACCCCATTTTTGCAGGGTCAAGCGTTCAAGCTGATACGGTTTGTTTTGGAGATACTAATACGTTGAAATTTAATGTTGCTTCTGTGGCTTGGAGTAATTCAGATACTATGGTTTCTGCTCCAACTACTTTCTTGCCAGATGGTTCTGGGTCTAGCCCTGGAGTGTATGTTAATACACTAACCTTCACAAAGTTTGGAACAGGTGATGTGGTGACTTCTGTTGCTGATATTACTAAATTTTGGGCGAGTATGGAGCATACTTTTTTGGGTGATTTATCCATTAAAATGACCTGCCCTAACGGAAGTAACGTGATCTTAAAAAACTTTCCTGGTGGAGGTGGAGTAAACCTTGGAGAACCCTGTGCTGGGACTGGTGGTGGTGTAGGTAATGGCTATTTATATGAATGGTATCCAACGGGTAATTCCAACCTTAATATGGTGTCGCACGTTAATGCGGGTTGCACAGGATGTATTGGGGTTATTTCACCATGCACGGGTACTGGAGTTGGAAACACAATGCCAGCTGCAAGTTATAATGCTTTTGGTCCTATGACAAATATGATTGGGTGTCCGTTAAATGGAACGTGGTCATTAACTATTGTTGATCAATGGGCGTCAGATGATGGATACTTATTCTCTTGGGGTGTTGAATTAGATTCTAGTTTATATCCATCTACCGTGATTACGTTTGATCCAGGTATTGATTCTACATGGATTGATACCGCTTTGTTTGCAACAACCGTTTTTGCATCAGGTGATTCTGTCGTAAGTCTTGCATTAATTGATAGTGCTTCTTATTGTTATACCTTTAATGTGCTGGATGGTTTCGGGTGTTATTACGATACTACCATTTGTTACTTTGTACGTGATATGTGTGATCCAGGGTGTTATTCACCCAATAGCCCGTCATGGATAACCAATAAAGTGAGTTGTCCGGGTAATAATGATGGAAGTTTAATTGCTTCTCCTGATCTTAGTCAAATTCCATTTCCTTGGACATTTATCTGGACCAATGATACTGGATTGGTAATTCAAACCACGGTAGGTTCAGTTATACCAGATTCCATAGGCGGATTGGTTCAAGGAATGTATTATTTAGAAATTATTGATGGGAATGGATGTTCTAGTAACTGGTCCAAGTTTTTGGGAACTACCACTGCCATGCAAATAGTTATAGGAGGTATTGGACAAACCAGTTGTTACGGTACTACATGTGATGGCTCAGCCCAAGTGATAATTTTTAATGGAAACTCGCCATTTAGTTATGTGTGGAGTAATGGTGATTCGCTTTCATCTACAAGTACGTTGTGCGCAGGGTTGAACACTATTACGGTTACAGATGGTGGTGGATGTGTTGATTCTTCTTCTTTTGCGATTACCGGACCTGATTCTGTTGCTGCATCAGCTACTGGGTCAACGTTAATTTGTGTTGGAAATTCCACCCCAATAACCGGTGGTGCTTCTGGTGGTACTCCGCCATATTCATACGCATGGGTCGGTGGTTTGGGAGCTACCGCAACGGTAAATGTTTCTCCAGTGCTGGATCAAACGTATACGGTGGTGGTAACAGATGCAAATAACTGTACTCCAGACTCGACTACTGTTACTGTCTATGTGAGACCACCTTTGACGATTACTTTTGATAGTCCAGATACATTATGTCTGAATGATACGGTTGACTTATTAGCTTTTGCGCATGGTGGCGATAGCTTATATAGTTATGTATGGGAGCAAGGTTTAGGTAATACTGCTGGGGTACAAACGTTAGTAACCAATTCTCAGTTTTACACTATTACCGTAACCGATGTTTGTGGTTCAACACCTGCTATTGATTCGGTTTGGATGCAAATTGGAGGGTTTGCGCCTTTACAAGTAACCACTACTCCTAGTGATACTATTTGTTTAGGAGATCAATTTTATATGCACGCGCAAGCGTTTGGGGGCGATGGTAAATTTACCTACTCCTGGGATCAAGGACTAAGTGCTGGACAAACACATATTGTGGTGCCAACGCAATCAACGGCTTATACGGTTACCGTACTGGATGAATGTTTAACACCTGCTGGAATAAAAACTATTTTCTTAGAGGTAGGTAACTTTGAGAATTTCAATATTTGGGTGGATACCAATCAGAATTGTGACCCTGGAACTTTTAAGTTTGGGTTTGATACGGTGAATGCTGACTTTGATTATCAAATAAATTTTGGCAATGGATTAGAGTTTGTAAACCCAAATGAAGAGATAATTAGAACTTTTTCAGATGATGGCTGTCATGATATAATGGTAAAGTTAACTACGAATTTAGAGTGTGTTACGGATAAGGTTTTCCCGTGTTTATTTACAGTATTACCTTCTCCGGTAGCTAACTTCGACTTTGATTCTCATAGTCCTGATATTTTAGAACATTATGTTGATTTCTGGGACAAAAGTATTGGCGCAGAGACTTGGACTTGGTACACGAGCGATACGGTAATAAGTACGTATGATGAATTTTCTTATCCATTCCCTGTTGATGGATTATACAATATCAAGTTGGTGGTAAGTAACAAGTATGGCTGTTCAGATTCTATTAATACGAATCTACCTGTAGCTTTTGTTACTACGTATTTTTACCCAACGGCTTTTACACCAGACGGAAACGGTATCAATGAAACGTTTAAAATTGTGGGTGATGGGGTTATGAATAAGGACTACAACCTGATGATTTATAACCGTTGGGGTGATTTAGTTTTTAAGACTTCTTCGAAAGACCAAGGTTGGGACGGAACCATGATGAATTCAGGTAACCCTTTGATGGCAGGAGTGTATAGTTATACCTATACCTTGAGACTTCATGATGGTAGAAAAATCACTGAATTCGGACAGGTTACCATGCTGAAGTAAGCGGGTGGTTTTGTTCTGTATTTGGGAAATCACAATTGGCGAGAACGTTACTATAAATTTGCAGGGTGTTGTATCACGGTATTCTATTTACCAAATTGTTTCTTCCAATTTGAACGGGTGAAATATTTTTGGGTGTAAATTTAATTTGTTAATTATCAGCGTTATATAAGTCAGCAATAGTTGCTTCTCCATCCTACGTAATAGGAGTATTACAGCGGTGAGCCATTCCGTTAATGTCGTTTAACTGATACGTATAATTAAGAACTGACTTTGGTTAAAGTACTTTTCCTAATAGCTCAATCTACGCGGTTAAAAAATGAACGTTACATATTACTCGTCCAAGTCGTATTCTGAGATACGTCAAATAAATAAGTGATAAAAAGCTTTAAATTATCAGGGTAGTTTGCGTAAGCTATAACGGTATGTTTTTGTGTGCCATTATTGATGGAAATAATGGTTGTAGGTAAGTCGGTCATGCTAGCGGTATATTCTTTTTCTAATTCGAAAAATTTTAATTCATTCGCTTTAGCAAGAATTTCTTGTAGTTGTTCGGGTGAAAAACTACCAATTAAATCCCCGGTTTGCTTTACATTTCTATCTCCTTTATAGGTAGCAAATCCTTTCCCAAATATTTCCATTTTATGTACAGGACACGTTCCATAACATGCGGTCTGCTCAAATGAAACCACCATTAACTTAGTAGATAATTCAGGTGCTGGTGGGTTAGGAGGAGTAGGAACTGAAACCACTTCCTTTTGGGGATTACAACTTGTTACTACAAGTAGAAGAATAGCCCAAAAAGAAGTGATGTAAAGTTTCATAATTATTTGTTTTTTCTACGTTCTGCGCGCGTTTGATTCTCTTGTTGCGTATCTGACATTTTATCTAATTGTTTCGCGAACATACCTTTTTTCTTAGGCTTGGTTTTGTTGGCTTGCAACTTAGCGTGAATTTTATCTTCGTTAATGAAGAATTTTTTAATCACGAATTGTTGTCCCATCGTCACCATATTGGCAGCGAAATAATACAATGTTAATCCAGCAGCAAAACTGTTTAAGAAAACAGCCATCATTACAGGCATCATCCACATCATAATTTTCATTTGAGACTCTTGGGCTCCGCCCATTCCGCCTCCCATACTCATTTGTGAGTTGTTTTTGGTATAGAAAATCATTGATATAGCCATCAAAATAGTAAACCCACTAATATGGTCTCCGTACATAGGAATAGAAAAGCCTAAGTCATAAATAGAATCATATGCAGATAAATCATCTGCCCATAAGAAGCTTTTTTGACGAAGCTCTAAAGCCGCTGGGAAAAACCTAAACATGGCATAAAGAATGGGCATTTGAATTAACATAGGTATACAGCCCGCCATCGGGTTTACCCCGGTCTGTTTATACAGGTCCATAGTGGCCTGTTGTTTCTTCACGCTATCTCCGTCCTTGAATTTTTTGTTTATTTCTTCAATCTCCGGTTTTAACACTTTCATTTTAGCACTACTCAAATACGTTTTATACGTAATAGGAGATAGTAATAATTTAATGAATACGGTTAAAATTAAAATAATGATACCATAAGAAAGTCCGGTGCCATCTAGTACGTTGAATACAGGAATAACTAGAAATCTACTTACCCATCCAAATATCCCCCAACCAAGGTCAATTTGCTTATCCAAACCTAAGTCGTATTCTTTTAACATAGAATATCCGTTAGGACCTAAATACATACCCATTGAAATACCACCATTATTTAGTTCGGCATCAATTTGAGCGTTTAGACTTACTACGTATTCCGTAGATTCCAGTTTTTTACCCGTTAAAACCGTAGTGTTTGGTTTGAACTTAGCATCTGAAATTAAGATTAAAGAAAAGAACTGTTGTTTAAATGAAATCCATTGTCCAGGTAATTCAAGTATTTCTTCGTCATCTCGACCTTCAGAAACATAATCCACATCTCCGTCATTGGTTTGAAAGAAAAATGTTGTTTTTTGTTGCTCAAGCGTTAATCCTTTTTCCTTACTTAAAGGTTTCATTTGCCAGTTCAACATGATGCTATTGTTGTTTTCAGCAACAACATCTTGCATTCCTACAAAATTAATGGCGTATTGAGACATGTACTCATCTGGAAAGAAAGTATAACGTTGCTCAATATATTTTGAAGCGCTTCCTGCGTATGCTCTGTATATAACAACGGTAGAATCAGCCTCTGATTGAGCTTCTAGAACTTCTAAGTCAAAATAGAAATCAGAAGCTTTAAGTGCTCTGTTTTCAAAGTTGAAATTAAAATCCAACATCGTTGAGTCTTCCGTAAATAACATTAACGGTAGGCTATCATATGTATGATAATCATTTAACTCCACAGAAATCATTCTACCCCCAACATTACTAAAGGTGGTGGTAATAATTGGAGTTTTTACGGTAGTATACGTTTCTGTTCCTTCTGCACTTTGAGCTAACGACCCAAACTTTGATACTAAAGCAACATTTTTAACCG
>CAXMPG010000092.1:0-18178 GCA_964195485.1 uncultured Desulfobacterales bacterium | reverse complement strand
TGAATTTTTTTTGCACGTTGTCGGTTTCATCGTCAAAAGTAAACAGGTATTGCATTTACAAAAGTAATATGCTAAAAAAAGTGTCAACTAGTTTTTGTGAAAACCAACAGGTTAGGCTGACTTTAAGAAAATGAAGTTTTGATGGTGATGGACTTCCTTATTCCAAGCCACCAATTTATTGTTTATCACCACATGAACCGAATATCCCCATGAAGAAAGAATATCCATACATTTCACTCTATTCTCATTATCCCATAATTCGGTATAAATGATAGGCATGTGTGTAGAAATTAGCTTTTCGCCACCTTTCAAAACAAAGTACTCAAAATTCTCTACATCTAATTTTATCGCAGCAGGTTGGCAGTTCTTTTTTTCAAAAACTTTATCTAGGGTTACTACTCCCACTTTATATTTCGTGCCGTCATTAAAGGTATCAATAGAATCATGAATTACGTGACTTAAGCCTTGTTTACGTGCTTTCCCAAACTTAGGCATCACCATTTCTATTTCTCCAGCCTCTGCCCCCAGCGCTTTTTTCACGAGCGACACATTGGTTAGTTTGAACTTAGCAATGATACGTTCAAGAGTAGAAATATTTTCTGGAACAGGCTCAAAGGAATATACGGTTCCGGTCTCCACCTTTTTACTTAAATAATAGGTCATTATCCCAATATTAGCCCCAATATCCAGCACACAATCACCCGGGTTAACCATAGCTAAAAATGCAAAAAAATCACCTTCTTTTTTGTCGTCTTTAAGCGTACGGATTTTGAACTTAGAAAAAATAAATAAATATTTTTCAAAGCCAAACAAACTCTGTAACGCGTATATAATTTTGTCCTTCAAGGGGCGCAAATATACGTGCTACGAGTCAAATGACTAATGTTTGTTTTTTGAAATTCTAAAATCGTACTTTCGTCACATCAAATTGAAAACCGCACGGATTGAAAATAGCAGTAAATACACGTTTATTATTACCAGGAAAACTAGAGGGAATTGGCTGGTTTACCTATGAGACATTGAAACGAATTACACAGTCTCACCCGGAACATGAGTTTCTATTTTTGTTTGATCGTAAATTCAGTGATGAGTTCATTTTCTCAGATAACGTGACTCCGATTATTGTTCCGTTACAAGCAAGGCACCCCATTTTGTTTTGGCTCTGGTTTGAATGGTTGGTACCTCCAGTACTAAGAAAAAACAATGTGGATTTATTTTTATCTCCAGATGGATATTTGAGTCTTAACTCAGAAAAAAGACAATTAGCCGTTATTCACGATATCAATTTTGAATATTACCCAAGGCATTTACCCTGGTTTGCGCGTAAATATTTACGTTACTTTTTCCCAAAATTTGCGGAGAAAGCGAATCGAATAGCCACCGTATCTAATTTCAGTAAAGAAGATATAATTCGTCATTATGAAGTTGACCCTTCTATTATTGACGTGGTATATAACGGAGTTAGTGAGGTTTACAAACCAACCACTAACAACCAAAAAATAACCGCTAGAGTAAAGTTTACTCAAGGTTCTGAATACTTCATTTTTATAGGTTCTATTCAACCTCGAAAAAATTTAATTCAGCTTTTTAATGCTTTTGATTTATTTAAAAAGGCACATAAAACGGATATTAAACTTCTTATTGTAGGGGAGAAACGTTGGTGGACAAAAGCCATTAACCGTGCTTACGAAAAAATGAGCTGTCAGGACGATGTGATTTTTTCAGGTCGTTTAGAGCAGGAAGATTTAAGTCAAGCATTAGCAGCCGCAATGGCCTTAGTTTATGTTTCGTTTTTTGAAGGATTTGGAATTCCTATTGTGGAAGCCATGAACTGCGATGTACCTGTTATTACATCTAACGTAACTTCTATGCCCGAAGTAGCAGGCCCAGCAGGTGTGTATGTGAGTCCGTTTGACCCCGCATCTATTCAAGAAGGAATGGAGAAAATTGCCTTTGACAAAGAATTAGTAGCGGAGTTAATTGAAGCGGGTAAAGAACAACGCAAGAAATTTAGTTGGGATCAAACGGCAGAAAACCTTTGGGCTTCTATCGAAAAGTGTTTGCATGAGTCTTAGTCCTTTCTTTCAAAAAGGTGTTTTAGAAGCAGGTTGTGATGAAGCTGGAAGAGGTTGTTTATCTGGACCTGTGGTTGCCGCTGCAGTTATTTTGCCCGAAAATTTTAGTAATAGTATTCTAAACGATTCCAAACAATTATCAGAGAAAAAGCGGAACGCGCTTCGACCTATTATTGAAAAAGAAGCCATTGCTTGGGCGGTAGGAATTGTATCACATACCAAAATTGACGAAATCAATATTTTAAACGCTTCTTTTTTAGCGATGTCGCGAGCGGTTGAAAAACTTACCATTGAACCGGAACATTTATTAATTGATGGCAATCGGTTTAAGTCTGAATTAGCTATTCCCTTTACTTGTTTAGTTAAAGGTGACGCTCGATTTATGAGCATTGCTGCAGCCTCTATTTTGGCTAAAACATATCGAGATGATATCATGCTAAAACTGCACCAAGAATTCCCGAATTATGCATGGGATAAAAACAAAGGCTATCCTACAAAACTTCACCGCGCTGGTATAGCTGAATTTGGCGCGACACCTCATCACAGAATGAGCTTCACTCTTCTAGCTACTTCATAGCAGCATGCATAAGTACATTTACATATTGTTTTCTATTCTGTTTATGTCCTCGTGTACGAGTAATAAAACAGATATTCCAGTAATCGAAAAGGAATCTTTAGAAACCTCAGAGGAACAGGTAATTGTAAAAGAAGAACTCGTAATTACAGAACCTACCTACGAAAGAATTACCAATGAAAACGTTAGAGAGTTCTTGACTAAATACGGAAAGGAAAACAAAGAAACCGTCATTAGATTGACGTGTCCGTATGGCGATATTGATATTAAACTATACACTAATACGCCACTGCATAGAGCTGACATGATTTACCTCACTAAACGAGGCTATTTTGATTTAACACAGTTTTATAGAGTTTCAAAAGATTTTGTAGACCAAGCCGGAAATTCAGATGAGTGGCCGTGTCAAGAAATGCGTGCTAAAATTGGAGGCTACGTTTTACCAGCCGAATTCCGTAAAGAAAACATACATAAATACGGATCAGTAGCCATGGCCAGACGCTATGATAAAAACCCTAAGAAAAGCTCATCACCCTACGAGTTTTATATTGTTTTAGGAAGGACTTGGAACAAAGTAGAGATTAGAGCACACGAAAGAGAGTTTGGAACATCTTATAGCCCCAAACAATATGAAACCTATGCCAAGATTGGTGGAACGCCCTACTTAGATCAAGAACACACGGTAATTGGTGAAGTAATAGCGGGAATGGATGTAGCCACAGAATTAAATAAAGTCAAAGTAGATAATCGAGAATGGCCACTTACCGAAATCCCGATAACGATGACTGTTTTAAGGTAAAAAAAAACACTTTTTGATGCGCGTATTTTATCTCACGCAAAGCCATCAAAAAAACTAGCTTAAATCAAACGGAATCAACTTCATTACAAAAACAACTTTAGGCTCATCACCTGATGCTTTTTCAATTTCATCAGTAACAATACGCATCACATCACGGTACTCCCCAAAAACTTGGGTACTCATATTATTTTCTTGTGAAGTGATTTCAGAATACGAATTTATCCCAGCAATAAACGCTTTAATAGATGGCTTATAATCTGGATTTAATGGGTACATGCTTATGTCAATAGATACTTTCATAGTATTTCAATTTTAAGAATTACATTTACACTCTAACGGTAATAGTTTTACGCAATCATGCGGTAATAAATCTCTTATGCGCTTTGCATTTTCTGGCGTAACATACGAATGACGAATATTCAAAAAACTTAATTTCCGACATCCACCTAACGCATCAGGAACACTCTTCAAATTCGTGAAATCAAGATTTAAATAGGTTAGATTTTTAAGATCTCCGATACTGGATGGCAAATACCTAAATGAATTATGATGTAATTCTAAATGCGACAATTGCGGTAACCCCCCTATTTCTGAAGGTAAACTATCAATCAAATTCCTACTTAAATTCAACTCTCTTAACTTGGTCAGGTTTTTTATTTCCGTAGGAATAATCGTGATTTTATTCTTGCTTAAATCTAATATCTCTAGGTTCTTAAGTTGAAGTATTTCTTTAGGGAATTCACTCCATTTTTGCTTCTTCAAAAGGAGCACCTTAACTCCAAGCCCTGCTTTTACGGCCTCTTCTAAGCTTGTATACGTGCTATCCTCTTGCGCAAACACCATATTAGAAAACACCACTAAAAAGAGAATCAAACGCTTCATTTATTCAAGATTTCCAGCGCACTTAATTTATCTACTCCTAATTGAGTGGTTAACGCTTTTACATTTTTAAACTTACGTTCACTTCTAATTCGCTTCTTAAAATTTACTTTAATTTCTTCTCCGTAAACATCTTTTTCGAATTCAAAAACATGAACCTCAATACTTTGCTCTTGCTCACTACTTACTGTTGGCTTTGAACCAATATTTAGCATTCCACCAAAATTCTCTCCTTGTATTTCTACCTCTACAGCATAGACCCCGTTCGCAGGAATAAGTTTGTGTTCATTTCTCACATCAATATTCGCAGTAGGATACCCAATTGATTTCCCTAATTTATTTCCGTGAACTACGGTTCCAGTAAGCATGAAATCGTACCCTAAAAACTGATTAGCAGTTTCAAAATCACCTTCCTCCAATGCTTTCCTAATTTTGGTACTACTAATATTAATGTCTTCGAAAGTCTGCGCTTCAATTTGTTCAATCTCAAAACCATAGGTTACCGCATATTCTGCTAAATCAGATACCGTGCCTTCTCTGTTTCTTCCAAACTGATGATCATATCCAATAACCAATAATTTGGTTTGTAATTGGAGTATCAAAATATCTCGTACAAAAGAAGTAGATGTGGTTCTGGAAAACGCCTTAGTAAAAGGAATTATCACAAAGTGATCTACTCCGGCTTTCTCTAACCGTGCAATCTTCTCCTCTATCGTATGGATTAATTTAATCTGTACATCTGGATGAATAACCGTTCTAGGGTGCGGATTAAAAGTCACGACAACCGTTTCTCCATTATGATTTTTTGCCAGCGTTTTAATCCGGTTCAATAGTTCCATATGTCCGCAATGAACCCCATCAAATGTACCCGTAGTAACTACTGGATAGGCAGGCGGAACAAAATCATCAATACCGTAATATACTTTCAAAAATCAATTTTTTAATTGCTACAAAACTAACATTTGAGATGAAACAAAGGGTGACCAATTTTAACCAAAAACGCACCGCTTATTATTGACATTAATATAAGGCAAACTATACTTTCATCAGGTTTAATTCTGACAATAATCATACAATTCGAGGTCTTTTTGTGACGATCTTATGACAGGTGATAAGTGATTCTATTCATTCCTTTGTCCAAGAAATTAAAACTAATAAAACATCATAACATGAAAAGAATAATACCGTTTATAATGACCATTTTACTTCCATTAATTGGCTTTTCGCAAGCTGATTCTATTTCATATGGACCCGGCTACACGAATCAAGTGTGGTACAGTTTCGCAAATGGGGAAGTACAGACATCTAACAATACTTCTTGGGACATCGCTTTTGGAATCGGAGGATTTAATACCGACATCCGTATTAATGACGGTTTTGGAGTAGCTCTTTATTTATATCCAAATGGAGATACCGCAGCTTGGAATACTATTGACACTAATGGATTACAAAACTGGACTCCTCGCTTTAATAGTGACACGTCTTGGACAGTAACCGCTTTTGCAAACGCTAACGTTTCTCATCCAGATTACGGATGGGGAGTATACAATTCTACCACTCACGAAGTTTATGGTGATAGCATCTACATTATTGAACTTACAGATGGTTCATTCAAAAAAATCAAAATGGGAGCTATGGCAACCGATGGTACTATGTCTTTTATCTATGCCAACATTGACGGTAGTAACGAAACCACTGGATTAATTAATAAGCTAGCTTACACTACTAAAAAGCACGTTTATTATTCATTAACTACCGATGCTATTCTTGATTTAGAGCCCGCACAAAAAGATTGGGATATTGTATTTACAAAATACAACCAATTACAACCTCAAGGAGGCTTTTATAAAGTGACTGGAGTTTTAATGAACGATGGTCGTACTGTTGCAGAAGCAAGAGATGTTGACTTAGTTACCACAGGTTGGTTTGGCCACGATTACACCACAGATATTGGTACTATTGGCGGAGACTGGAAAAGCTTTAATATGGGCACATTTGCTTATGACATCGTAGACAGTTTAACCTATTTCATTTCAGACACCAACGAAATAGTATGGCAGTTAACGTATACGGGTTTTGATGGTTCAGCTACTGGAAACGTTTATTTTAATACCACACAAGTGGGTGCTTTAAGTGTAGAGAAAAGCCAACTAGCAGTGAATAGTGTTAGCGTTTATCCAAATCCAGCAATCCAAAACTTCACCGTAAGTATTGAAAGTGAAACTGCTCAAAACGATTTAATGGTTACTGTTTATTCGTTAACTGGTTCTGTGGTTTACACACAAAACATTTCTGTATTAGGAAGTACAAATACCCAAATATCAGTTTCTGACTGGCAAAAAGGAATGTACTTAGTACGTATTGGTAATGACAAAAATGCAGTTGTAAAACAACTCATTGTTAAATAACAATAATAATAACGAAGAGAATGTCCTCCCTTATATCGGGGAGGACACCTCTTTTTAATTTCACACATTGATTTTACAATCTAACATAGTACAAAAAGTCATTCTTATTTTAGGAATGACATTCTTGTTTCTACACCTTACTGGACAAGAAACAAAAGTGATTGTAATTGATAAAACATTTAACGAACCCCTACCCGCTGCACACGTTCATTTCACCAGTCTTTCTACTGGCGAAACAACAGTTATTCTTACCGATATGAATGGTGTTGCCGCTTTTCCAGTAAACAAAAATTGGGGAACCTTGCTTTCAATCCACATCACCTATATTGGGTTTAACATTCTTGATGATACCGTTGCCCAAGGAGAAAACATTAAAGTAAAATTGTCAGAAAGTGCTGAAGTACTTAAACAAGTGGTGGTCACCGGACAGTTTTCAGAATCTAGCCCTGAAAAAGCCATTCACAAAATCACCCTTATTTCTAGAGATAAAATTGACGCTTTAAATGCCGTTTCGCTTGATCAAGTTTTGGCGAGAGAGTTAAACATGAATATTTCGCAAGACGGAATTTTAGGAAGTAGCATCAGTATTCAAGGCCTATCGGGCGAAAATGTAAAAATATTAGTCGATGGTGTACCAATGGTTGGCCGTTTGAACGGAAGCATTGATTTAAGCCAAATTAACCTTAACGACATTGAACGAATTGAAGTTGTGGAAGGTCCGCTTTCTGTTTCTTACGGGAGTAATGCATTAGCAGGCACCATTAACTTAATCACGAAAAAAGAATCTATTAAGCCGGTTTCTGTTAACGCCAAATACTATAGTGAAAACATCGGTACGCATAATGTGAATGGACGCGTTGGACTAAGCAAAGGAAAGAATTTTGGCGCTATCACGTTTACGCGGAATTACTTTGATGGATGGAATATTGGTGATCCTACTTGGAGAAATCCAGAGCCAAACGCAGATTCAGGTCGTGTGAAATTATGGAAACCTAGAACCCAATACTTAGGAGGAATAAAATACGGTCGTAAAATTAAAAACGGTACGATTCTCTATAATTTTAGTGGGTTTGATGAAACCATAACCAATAAAGGAAATCCTCGCGGACCATATAGCGAAGTGGCTTTTGACGACAAATACATTACCCAAAGATTAGATAATAGTGTAACAATCGATTTAAAAATTGACACCGTTAATAAACTACAAGTTATTGCGGCTTACAACATTTACCAACGCCAAAAACTATCTTACCTCACAGATTTAACGGGAGTGAGTTCTATTCCTAACCCAACGGCTGGAGCAAACGACACCACTTTTACCGATTTAAAAATGATGCGCAGCACCTTTACTGGAGCCCCAAGAGACAAAAATTGGCGTTACCAAATTGGGGCAGACTTAAATCATGAAACCGTAAAAGGAGCACGTATATTAGATAATGAACAAAGCATTGGCGACTATGCTGGTTTCTTAAGTGTGGAATGGCAACCTACCCTTAAATGGACGGTTAGACCAGGAGTTAGAATGAGTTATAATACTAAATATGGTGCGCCTGTAGTACCGTCATTATATGCTAAATTTCAACTAAAACCATCTATGTCGCTACGTGGTTCTATTGCCCGTGGATTCAGAGCGCCATCGGTAAAAGAACTCTATATGGATTTTGTAGATATCAATCACGACATTCACGGAAACAATGATTTACAAGCCGAAACTGCTATTCATACTTCTGTAAATTACACGTATACCAAGTTCAAAAAAGGAAGAATGTTTAAATTCAAATTTGGCGTTTTTTATAACCAAATAGAAAACAAAATCACCTTAGCGCAAGTAACAGCCACCAAATATGAATACGCCAACGTAGATAATGCATTGTCTTTAGGTTTTAATACCGAGGGGGAATACACCATTGGCCACCTTAAATCAAGTATTGGGTTTTCTTATACCGGAATCCAAAACAGTATTTCTGGAACGGAAAACAAATTAGCTATCGCCTATAGTCCGCAATTAACCTCATCTCTTACTTACGCTTTTAAAGAATCAAAACTGGACATTTCCTTGTTTTACAAATACGCTGGAGAAGTTCCTCAAGTCATTGTAAATGAAGACAACAATCTAGAACAAAATTTCTTAGGTAGCTATAGCTTACTCGATTTTACCGCTAATAAAAAAATGTGGAAAGACCGTTTAGTAGTAGGCTTAGGAGTGAAAAATATTTTAGATGTAACTAATATTTCTACTACTGATACCGGTGGTTCACACGGAGGGTCAAATGGTACCAGACCAATAGCGCCTGGTAGAGTTTTATTCCTTAAACTTGGGCTTCAATTTTAGACATCATTTATTGAGCACCTCGAATACATATCAGCGTAGAGCAACCGACTTAAAACCAGGAGAATCTAGTGTTATTAAGTCGTTTGAGAACGAAAAAATTTCAGCGAAATTTATTGAGATTGGCTGTCTTCCAAAGTCCCCAATTCGGTTAATTAGAAAAGGGCCTGCAGGAGGAACAATGTATTTACGGATTAATGGAAATGCATTTGCTCTTCGAAGAGAAGAAGCGGCACAAATATTTCTAAAGTTTTAAGCGATGGGAACCAACGAAGAGACTTTAAAAATTGCATTAATTGGTAATCCAAATGCCGGTAAAACTTCGGTTTTTAACCGTCTTACTGGATTAAATCAAACGGTAGGGAACTTTCCTGGTGTTACGGTAGACCGGATTTCGGGGACTTACATACTCCCAAATAAAGAAAAAGCGGTCATTACAGACCTTCCAGGAACATATAGTCTATACCCAAACTCTAACGATGAGCAAATTGTCTTAGAAACTTTACTGGACAAAAATTCTAATTCTTATCCAGATTTAGTGCTTTATGTAGCGGATGCCAACAACCTAGAAAGGCATTTGGTATTGCTTACACAAATCATGGATTTCGGCATGCCCATTATCCTATTGCTCAACATGATTGATGTTGCGCATAGCGAAGGTAAAACCTGTAACGAAGCCAAATTAGCGCAGAGCCTTGGAATACCTGTGGTACGTGTTAATGGGCGTACTGGAGAAGGAACAAAAGAAATTGGAGCCGTAATATTACAAATGGAAGGCGTGAATTCAGAGCCATTCCTAAACGTAGAACCTTTTGCCTATGAAGTAGAGCAAGAGGTAAAAGAAATATTTGGTTTTGATAACAATTACCGCGCACTTTTAACGGCTCATAATTATCATAAGCTTGATTTCATTGGCGCCAAAGAGACTAAGATTTTAGACGAATTGGTAGAACAATTAAACTTTAAAAGCATTGGCTTACAGTTTGAAGAACTCATGGCGCGTTATGACCAACTGCATCCCATCATGGAATCTATGATTGTAGACTTGGGAGGTGATGCGGAAACCAATACGGGTAAAGCCGATAAAGTTTTAACGCATCCGTTTTGGGGAAGTTTGATTTTCATCACTACCCTATTCGTTATTTTCCAAGCCATTTTTGCATGGGCAAATTACCCCATGGATTTAATTGACAGCGGAATGACTTGGGTTATTGACGCTACCAAAAGCGCACTTCCTGATGGCTTGTTTTCCGACTTTATTACGGATGGAATTCTGGCTGGAATTGGTGGAATCGTTATTTTCATTCCTCAAATTACCATCCTATTTATTCTCGTTTCTTTACTGGAAGAAGTCGGTTACATGTCTAGAGCCGTATTTTTATCGGATACGTTAATGCGTAAGTTCGGACTAAACGGCCGTAGCATTGTATCACTCATTTCAGGTGCCGCCTGTGCCGTTCCAGCTATTATGGCTACGCGTACTATTAGCAACTGGAAGGAGCGCTTAATAACCATTTTTGTCACGCCATTTATTAGCTGCTCCGCACGAATTCCTGTATTTGCAGTATTGGTCGCTTTTGCGGTACCCGATAAAACGGTAGGCGGATTTTTCAACCTTCAAGGTTTGGTAATGATGGGCCTTTATATGCTTGGCGTGTTTGCTGCTTTAGGCTCAGCTTGGGTAATGAAAAAAATTCTTAGATCAAAAGAACGCTCATTCTTAATGATGGAGCTACCTACCTACAAAATGCCATACTGGAAAAACATTAGCATTACCGTATTTCAAAAAGTAGGTCAGTTTATTACCAACGCAGGTAAAATTATCTTGATAATCTCTATGATGTTATGGTTTCTTGCTTCTTTCGGACCTGGTAATACATTAGAAGTTATTGAAGAAAATACCCGTACAGAATATGCGGAAAAAGAAGTTTCGGATACCGAATTAAACAACATTATAGCTTCTAAAAAGATTGAAGGCTCTTATGCTGGAATCTTAGGAAAAGAAATTGAACCCGTAATTAAGCCGCTTGGGTTTGATTGGAAAATTGGCATTGCATTGATTACTTCTTTTGCGGCACGCGAAGTATTTATTAGTACGATGGCTACTATTTATAGTGTAGGTAGCGATGGTGATGCCGAATCAGTAATGGAACAAATGCGTCATGAACGTCATGCAGATACGGGTGAATTGGTTTATACCTCAGCAACCGCATTCTCATTACTTATATTTTACGTTTTAGCGATGCAATGTATGAGTACCTTGGCTATTGTAAAACGAGAAACGAAGAGCTGGTTAATACCAACTGCGCAATTATTCTACATGACTGGGTTAGCGTATTTATTAAGTTACATTACGTATCAGATTTTGAGTTAAAAGACGGAAGTTAAATTTTCGAGATGAAGTCCCCAATTGAGGGAGACGAATAGCAGTAATAATATGAAAAATTGGTTTACATATGTAATAGTTTCACTACTCTTTTTTGCTTCCTGCGAAAAAGATGAAGTTCCTGTGACACCTCACGCTCCGGGAGAAATTAATGCAAAAGAGTTAGTAATGGGTCCTTTATATCCAGACCAGATTTGGTATAATATGGAATCGGGCACCGAGGTTTCTAGAAACTATAAAGCCCTATGGGATTTAGGTTTTGAGTGTAATAATGATGCTTGGCACGTGGTCTTAAATTCGGCAGGAAGAATGCAAGTTGCAGCTACCAACGACACTAGTTTGATCGCTCTAACGGATACATTTGGATTAATATTTTCGTGGGATAGCCATACTGGAAACATGGATAGCACTGGAATTGGCGACTGGAGAATAACCCCGCAAGTGTACATATTAGATTTAGGTAAAGATGAACGAGGAAAATCTCTGGGTCTAGCTAAAGTGACTTTTGATAGTGTGACTGAGACTACTTTTTACTTCCGTTACGCGGACTTTAACGATACGAAATGGAAATCAACCTCCATTACAAAAGACACCAATTACGTATATAGTTATTTCAGTACTAAAACAGAAGAACAGGTTTGGACCGCTCCTCCAAAACAGGATTGGGATATTTGTTTTACGCAATACACCTATATCTATTATGACATGAATCCTATAGTTGCGTATTTGGTTACTGGAGTCGTAATAAATCCTACCAATACGTTTAGCGCGACTGACTTCAATAAACCATTTACCGCTATTAGTATGGATGACATTCCTACATACGACTTCAATAACCGAATTGATAATATTGGATGGAGCTGGAAAAAATGGGATTTTGATGCGGGTTACTATGTGACCTTCCCGAAACAAAACTACATTTTCAGAGCTCAATCAGGTAAAATGTATAAAATTCATTTTCTAGACTGGTATAACGCTGATGGTCAAAAAGGAACGGCTAGTTTTGAATTCTCTGAGTTGTAGTTTAAATTCACATGAATCCAATCGTTGAATATATTCCAATTATCACCACCCTTTTCTCGGTATATTTCACAAAGGAGATTTATACTCATTACAAAATTAGAAAGTCGCCCTATTTATTATGGTGGACTATCGGAGTAATCACTTTTGGACTAGGAACCTTAGCAGAAAGCTATCATGTTTTATTTGGATGGAATGAAGTCAATCTAAAGTATTGGTATATTGTTGGCGCTCTTTTGGGTGGTTTCCCTTTGGCTCAAGGCTCTGTGTATTTACTAATGAATAGAACCTTTGCCAAGTACTCCTCTTGGCTCTTTATTACTGTTATTGGTGTTGCTTCCATTTTTGTAATTCTAACGCCCCTCTCCATTCCAGATAGCTACGATTATAAACTTACTGGAGCCGTATTTGAATGGAAATGGGTTCGTTACTTTTCACCCTTCATTAATATTTACGCATTTATCTTTTTGGTAGGTGGCGCAGTATATTCTGCCTACCGATATTATAAATTGAAAAATAAAGAAATCCGATTTAAAGGGAACGTCTTTATTGCCATTGGAGGATTGTTACCTGGAATTGGAGGTACCATGACTAGAATGGGGCATGTGAATGTGTTATTTGTAACTGAGCTGATAGGGCTATTGCTTATATACTATGGCTATTTTATTATTAAGCGTGATAGGTAATAGTTGATACTCATTTAAATCTTGATGAGTTACAAAGGCAAACTAATCCCTACTAGTTATACCTTTTCAGGAAATACAGATAACTCTACCGCATTACTTAGTTTAACCTGAAACCAACATTTGCGTTACGGATTGCAGCTTTGTTTGAGCTCTTTTAAAAAGGGGTTTGAGACATTATTCCTATAACCAGCCCTCCGTCCCCTTTTAAAAAAGCGAGTGCGGAAAGCCGGGCCATTTTGGCTTCCAGCCAAAATGGTAACGCCCAAATAATAAAACATAAACAGCTATATCCCTGAAATCAGGGATACGCCATTTGGCTAGCTACGGGGATACCCACACTTAGGTCGCCATGTACATTTGACTCAGAGATTAGAACCAATTAAAACAAACGTCATGAAAAAATTAGTATCAATATTTACACTAGCCATTGTATTAGTAAGTAGCACGTATTCTCAAACAGAATCTGCTTTTATGAACCCATTTAAAATGCGTGTTAATTTCATCGATAACATTCTTGTATTGGAATGGAACTCATGGGAAGAGGTAAATACCAGTTATTTCGTTATTGAGAAACAGGTTAATTCCAAGCCATTTGAAATTGTTGCAACGATTAAAGCAGGAGGCGCAACTTACGGTGTTAAACAATACTTTTTTGAAGACCCAGAACTAGATACTTCAGGTCCTACAAATTACCGCTTAACGCTAGTCTGGATGGATGGCACTCGTAAATCGTGGACTATGAATCAAGACTTTACTGCCATACGATAACTTACATCATTTTATATTTATTTATATTTACCAGCATCAAAAAAACCAATCAATTATGAACAGCAATACAGATGATATTGACTACCTCCTACAAGCATTTATTACCCCAACCGCAGGAAAAGATTCTATAGTATACATTACCGCAGTGGCCGATCTACCATGCATTACAGATAATGATACCGGGGAACCTGTAGAATACTCTTTTGACACCACCTTTGAAACTGCGGTAACGGAAGAAGGCACAAATGAAACAACCCTCAAAATAGCACTCGTTCAACCTGCCAATTCGAAGGTATTAACAAATGTCGAATGCACTAATTTTAAAATCCCCATGTTTTTCAAGCAAAACGATGACCAGGAAAAACCATTAAACATAAACTCAGTAGAGTTAGGAGGCTCCATAGACTCTGTAGTAGGTGAAATTAAAGTGAAATCAAAAGTTATCCCAGTAAAGACCTCTAGTTTATACGACCCTAAAAACGAAGCAGAGGCAAACCCTGCATTATACCTTATTCGCTCAATGTATTTACCGATATCTAAAACACCCCCTGCGAGTTATACATTGAAAGACCGAGGCGAATACTTATTGCTTTATTGCAAAGTGACATCCGCTACAGATGCCCCGGTAATGCGAACTTTATACGCCATAGGTTCAGGGACCGAAGTGTTTTGCACCACAGTTCCTTTATTAGTAAATGGTGTTGCTCCCGCTGATTATGGGCCAACCAAGAACATTGTAGCTGCCCATTACATAAAGTGTATTGATCAGACTCAATATCAAACTGCGTCCTTCCAAGGCGTAGGTGAAGGACACGCCATTCCATCGATAGTCAACTAAAAACCCCAACCACCTTGACTTCATTTCAACCATTCATCTGTAACAGAGTAAGCGTCCTAATATTAGGTCTATTAGGCGCTTTCTCGGTTCAGGCAACCGTAATAGATACTCAAGCCATATATAACCAAGCCGTTTTAGCGCATCAAATTCAGGGTTCTTACCCTGATTCTGCCTATGCTATTGCACAAGAAATGGAACGTGTTTCAATGGAATCTAATTACCAAGAAGGTATTGCTTTCGCTCATATGCGTATGGGATACCTCGATAATATCAGAGGTAGGAATACACGTGCCAAATGGTACATGAATTCAGTGATTGACATTCGCAAAGACCTTCAAGATTATGAAGGGGCGGCTTATGCATGTATTACATTAAGCTACATCTATCAAAATACTGGTTTTCCAGACTCGGCTTTTTTAGTCATGTATAATGCTTTAAAGTATCAGGAGCCAACTCAAAACGAAGCATTGTTAGGGAGTATTCACCTACAATTAGCTTATTTAGGCTCGATATATAATCATGATGAGAATGAAATTATTGCCCATTTTGAAAAAGCGAAATCCATTGCTAAATCCCACAATGACACCACCGCTTTAATCGAGTTATATTCACAATGGGGTAGCTTTTATACCGAGAAGGACCAATTTGATAAGGCGTTATCCTTGTTTTTAAAAGTGGCAGATTTGATATCCGACCAAAGCACCCTTATCACCAACAATAATAATTTGGCTCTTTGCTATGTTGAATTGAAAGCATTTGAGGTAGCTAGCAATTATTATCACGAAAACTTGACCCTTAGTAAAACATTACATTTTCCATTAGAAGAAGCAACATCCTACATAAATTTAGGCGTATTACATCATCGGTTATTACAAGCTGATTCTTCAGAGCACTATTATTTAAAGGCTTTAGAAATCTATCAAATCACGAATAACAAAGTAGAAATTGCGGGAATTTATGAGCGTTTAGCAGCCTCAAACGCCCAAAAAGAAGACTATGAACAGGCCTTAGCTTACCACGTAAAATTTACTGAACTCAGTGAAGAAATCATTAATGAAGAACGCGTTAGCTCTATTGCTGAAATGCAAGTAAAATACGATACCCATCAAAAAGAATTGGCGTTGCAGCTTTCGCTGGAAGAAGAGAAAACACAAAAGGCGCAGAAAAATGTATTCATCGTAGGCAGTTTGGTTTTAGCGCTCTTACTTCTCATTGCCATTTTAGTTTTTATACAAAAACAACGGGTAAACAAGAAAAACAGATTACTTCAAGAACGTAAAATGAAAGGCGTACTAGATGCGCAAGAGTTAAAAACCTACCAAGCCATGATGCAGGGTCAGGAAGAAGAACGACTCCGTATTTCAGCCGATTTACATGACCGTTTAGGAAGTATGCTTTCTACCGTTAAACTTTTATTTTCTGGACTTGAAGACAAGCTTGACCGTCAACAAGAATCAAATCAAACCCAATATGATACCGCAAAGAATATAATTGACGATGCGTGTACTGAAATTCGTAGAATATCACACAATTTAGGCGCTGGGATGGTCGCGAATTTCGGACTAGAAAATGCCATTCATGAACTCTGTGATAGTATTAGCCAATCTGATACGCTTCACTGTAAATTTATTAGTCACAGCTTACCTGAAAACATTCCGCTTAAAGTAGAAACGGAGTTATACCGAATTGTACAAGAAACGTTTAACAACGTAATAAAACATGCTCAAGCCAGCGAAATCAACATTCAACTCAACGGACATTCCACAGAAATCAACCTCATAATTGAAGATAACGGAGTAGGCTTTGATTCGGCTAATAAAAAGATTACAAATGGCTTAGGATTACAAAGTATTAAAAATCGTGTAAGTTTGTTAGCAGGCACCTGCCATTTAGATACCGTTAAAGGACGCGGAACTACTTTTATAATTGACATTCCTATAAATTGGACCAATGATTAAAATTTTTATTGCTGACGACCATCAAATTTTTATTGACGGAATCTCTTCTTTGTTGAATGGAATTGCTGATCTAGAAATTGTAGGCTCTGCCAACAACGGACAGGAGTTATTAGATGCCCTAAAAACAGTACCCGTTGATTTGGTTTTACTAGATGTAAATATGCCCGTAATGGACGGTAAAGAAGCTTTACAAAATATTATAAAAGAATACCCAAGCATCAAAGTCCTCATGCTTACCATGCACGATTCTGCATTGCAAATTGAAAAACTCATGAAAGCTGGAGCCCATGGATATTTGCTAAAAAACACCGGAAAAGACGAACTTACTACCGCCATCACCGCACTCATGAAAGGGGAACAATTTTATAGTCAGTCCGTAACACAAAAAATCATGGAAGGCATGATGCGAAAGCAAAACCAATCCAATACCGTTGGCGAAGTAGAACTTACTCCCCGCGAAAAAGAAGTCTTAACCGAAATTGCCAATGAACTCACCACCTCAGAAATTGCCGAAAAACTTTGCATTAGTCCGCATACGGTAGAATCACACCGAAAAAATTTAATTTCTAAACTCCAAGTTAGAGGAGCATCAGGCTTGGTGAAATACGCCACCCTTAATGGTTATGTGGAGTGATTGGTATCGTTTGAAAATTTTATCATCGCAAAAAAAACTACATCCATCCTAGCAAACTTATTATTACAATTCTTAGCGCTAAATAATCCCTCCATCACGTTTTATTAAGTACATTTATCCGTGAATTTTTGAAATCACTTTTCAAATTTTCAGAATATATACGTTCCGTTTTAATTACAAAAAGCAAATAACAATGACAGCTAGAACACCTAAACAAAGCGACACAACCATCACCGAATTAATGATACCTGCATACGCCAACTTTGGTGGGAAAATTCATGGAGGTATTTTACTGGGATTAATGGATAAGGTGGCTTATGCATGTAGTACAAAACATGCCGGCAATTATTGTGTCACCGTTTCGGTTGATGCCGTTGATTTTATTGAACCGGTTGAAGTAGGTGAATTGGTATGTATGATGGCTCGGGTTAATTACGTAGGTAACAGCTCTATTGTTGTTGGCATTAAAGTAACTACCGAGAACGTGAAGACGCAAACCATGAAACACACCAATACGAGTTATTTCACTATGGTAGCCAAAGGAGATGATGGAAAACCGACCCAAGTACCAAAGCTTTTATTAGAAGATAATGCAGATATAGTTCGGTTTGGTGAAGCCCTTTTTCGCAAGGAGATAAAAAAATACCGAAAGGAAAAAATGGCTCAAAACAAGCATGATGTTTCTATGAAAAAACTTGTAGAAATGCTTAAAAACGAACGCTGTGAAATCCCATTCAAAGTGGAAGATTAATTATGGATTTTCAAAAAATCATAGATAGCATTTCTGAAGAGATTATTCCATTAGAAAACCCGGGTAAAGTAGC
>CAXMPG010000091.1:0-35641 GCA_964195485.1 uncultured Desulfobacterales bacterium | reverse complement strand
GTTTAGATACTCTTGGTTTCCGTTTAAGGTAATGGTATAGTCACTAACGCTTAGATCTTGTTGTGTGCCGGTAACTAAATCTCTTAAATATAGTTTAACGTTGGCAGGTAAATTCTCTGTACGGTACTTTGAAAAAGTATGGACACCAGGGGTATCTGTGAACAATACTAACGGAATAGCCTTAGAGTCACCAATGTTAATAGCTCCAAAAGCCTGAATTGAAAACTCTTCGTTACCAATCATAGAGGCAAACCGCACATGTGCATTACCCGTTAATTTATGTGCATCTAATAATGGGTCAATTTGATCTGTGGATTTGTTAGAATAACCAACTAAAATATTGTTGGTGTTTCCACTTGGAGTTTCAACACTTACCCAAGCAAGGTGTTTTTCATCGGTATCTGTATTTTTGAAAAACTGATCATTTGATCCATTTCTCATTGTATTATTTAATACCACGTCTGTATTTGTATTTCCAATTACCCAAAAACCTTGTCCGCTAGCAATATTGCCGCTTGGAACAACATTAGAATTGTCTGAATCAACACCGCCAAAGCTATTCCACGCGGCATAATCAGCATTTTGGTTATATCCGGTACCTGTAAAGTTGTCATCCCAGAAATAAATGGCCCCAGAAATTCTTGAGTTATTAACGGCATTTTCATTCCAAAAAGCCGTAGCATCAAGCGCACTTGGGTATGGGTTCCCAATTAAATTCCAGTCATCATCATCCCAATTAGCGCCACCAGGATTTACGAGTCCGGTAATAGCAATAGGAACTAAATAATCTCCATTATTAACTTGTCCGGAATACTGTCTGGTAGGAATTGCTGCCCCAGGTACAAAATAGCCAACGCCTTGGTCCATAATACCATCACCGCCTGAAATAACATCGCTGGCTGTGAAAGTCACGCTATTTCCGTAACATGTAGTGGAGAACCCAGCGGTGAAATCATGCGACCATGCTTGATTGTTCTGGTCAAATACCCAAATATCGCATGGATTAGTACCAGAGAATGTAGCTACTAAATCTGCATGACTAATTGGAGAAGACCAAATATTGTAGGTGTTTATGTTACTGTTTCCAGCACGATTCACGTTGTATGTACCAGAACCAGAGTTTGCATCCATACCGGTAGTGTTTTGAATAAGAGAAGCGTTGTTTTCTAGATTAATTACACCATTATTTAATATGTTTCCGCTTACAATTATTTTTACTCCATCATTAATGGTTATGCTACCTGTAGCAGTAATTATTACTTGATCAACACAAGCATTAGCGGAAACAATGGCATTAGTACCAAAAACTTTAAGTATACGTGTAGCATCAGTATTGCTTGGAGCTCCTGAAGACCCACTTCCGCCATCATATGTAGAACCATCCCATGTAATATAATTTTTATCAATAGCTAAAGTTAATGGAGCGTTATTTATCCATAAATTAACGTTAGTAGATGTTGAACAGTCATAACTAGAGCCTGTAATGATTGTGCCAGAAGTACTGTTACCAGTGGTTCCGCCATTTCCTTCATTCTGCCATGTAGAACCATCCCATCTTGTTAGACGAATATCACATAAAGTTCCTTGGCCTATGGTTCCACTACGTGCATTGTTCCAGCCTAGGGTGGCTTTTACATTTGCGCTCCCTACTGCTCTATTAAATAACCAGTACTCTGTATTTGAAACATGATCAATACGAGCAGCAGTAGAGGTAGTGTCAAATCCTGCTCCTTGTGGAGAAGAATTAACATAACTCGCGTCAAACTCATCACTATTATTACTTGGAGCCGTCATTGTAATTGGCGCGTAATACCCATCATCTCCGATAGGGAAGGTAAATGTATTATTTCCTATTTTACCAAATAAACCGTCTACATAACTGGTATTTGAAGCCGATGAAACAGATCCGTTATCTGCCAGTTTTAACATATTACTGGATGTGGAAGAAACAACTCCATCGGTAAAAATAATAGATTTGTAAACGGTAGCATTTCCTTCCATAGTAAGTTGTGGCGCAGAAGCAGAGGTGTTATTAATTATAACATTAGTTAGATAAACTTCGTCTGTACCAGCGCCAGTTTCTTTTGGGAAAACTTGAGAAGTTATTCCATTAAACTCAACGGTTGCGGTTGAAGCCATCCATAATTCACCGTAATTGTTAGGTGCCGCTGAACGAATAAAGTTGCCCCCTAATTCTACTTTTGATAAACTTCCTAATTTAATTTCAATTCTATTTGAGGTTGATGCTGATGAAACATCTAAATTGCCATCTACATTTAATAGGGCGTTTGTGTTAACGTAAATTGAAAATTCAGAAGAATTTTGATCGTTAGTAATAATGAAATCCTTGCCTACATTAAGTTCAGAATAGTTATTTAAATTACCATAAGAAGCATCACTGCCGTCCGAATAATTCCAATATAAATCACCTGCATTATTCCAAACTGCGTTTGAAGCTAAGTAAATTTCCATATTGTTACCATCAAATTGGGTAACCGTTGCGGTATGACTAGTGGTGGTTCCTGTGTTTAGAATGGTGTTGTTGTATAAATAAAGCAATAAATCGTTTTGATTTGTGCCGTCATTCATCGAAAAACTGAAATTTTTGGCAACGGTAAACGTAGCGTCATTGTATAAACGAATGGTCTCATCGTCCCACCAACCAGATTTGTGATTGGTGCCTGCATATGTAAAGTTACCACCAACGGTGATGTCAGAACTATATTTTTGATACAGCTCAAACCCGTATCCATCGGTTTTTGTAATGGTGAAGTCTCTTCCTACTAGTAGTTGAGCGTCAGTTCCAGACCCATTCGTAAGACGGTTTAGGTCAATGCTAAATTCTTGATTAGCGGAATAGTCAATAATGAGATCTCCAAAAACTTGAAATTTCGCGTTTCTTTCTAATTGTAATTTATAATCTAATCCTTCAATCATTGAAAAGGTTGCAGAATATGCAAAAGCACCATCATTTGTACCAACATAAAACGCGGCATCATAATCTAAATCGATAATTAAATCATTTTGTTTATTTGGATCATTGAGTGAATAAGAAAAACTTCCATCTACATCTAAAGTTGCGTTATTTGTTAGAAAGATAGACTCATCATCCCATGCGTTATTATCATGACCGGTAGATGTGACAAAGAAGTTGCCACCCACTTTAATATCCGAATTGTTTTTAGCTCTTAATCTAAAAAAGTCTCCGTTTGTTTTTGTAAGTATCCAATTACCATCAATGGCTACTTGGCCATCAGCAGAAGAACCGTTTGAGTTGTAATTTAAATCAAACTCATAAGAATCAGTTCCGTTAAAAGTATTGTTAAAATCACCATAAACTTGGAATTTTGAATCACTATCAAGGTCAAATATTAATTGATATCCATCAGTAACATTAATCGTAGCAGATTTTGCAAGACTACCATCATTAACCCCAACTGTAATAGCTGAGGTTTGATCTAGGTCAAAGATGAGTGAGTTTTGTCTAGTGTCATTCAAGGTTACGTTTAAGTTGCCCAAGGCGGTGATAGCCGCGTTATTCTCTAATTGGATTTCAGCATTTTGCCATCCAGCGTCAAAGCCAGAGAAGCTGATGTTTAAATCACCACCAACATTAATGTCGGCATGATCCTCTAAGAAAATGTAAGCTTGATCTCCATCACCTTTAGTAATAGTCAGGTTGCCATCAACGTTTAGCTGGGCATCTGTAGTTGAACCGATATCAGATTGGTTTAAGTATATGTATAACTCATCATTTCCATTTTGAACGATGTCTAAGTTGCCATAAACATCAAACTGAAAGTCATGATTTAATTCAAATTCAAATATGCTCCCATTGGCTAATGTGATATTGGCAGACTCCGTTAAGTTTCCATCATCAACTCCCACTTGGAACTGTCCGTTATCTTTTAATTCTATCTTTATATCAGCGTTATTTGGGTCGTTTACATTAATCGCCAATGAGCCATCAACATCAATAATACCGGTATCTTCAACCTTAATTTTTAATTCTTTACCAGAAGCCGAAGAGCCATCCCAGTCCATAGTAAAATCACCACCAATAGCTATCTCTGCATTGTTTTTAGCTGTTATTTCAATTTTTTCACCTGCATCATGATCAATATAGAAGTTTCCAAGTATATGTATTTGCTCTGTACCTGCAGTATTATTTTCTGCTTTGATGTTAAAGTCATCACCGCCTGTTTGGGTATGCGTAAAGTTTCCGTTAATCGTAATGGTTGCGTTATCTTTTGTTTTTATTTCTAGTTTTTCACCCCCAGAGATGGTGCTAATTACGTTTCCGTCAACTTGCCAAGAGGAAGAGCCGTTAAATTCAATTTTCAAGTCTCCACCATCTGTTATATTTAAGTAAACATTGGACTTGCAAGTAATAATTGCTCCATCGTCAATATTCATATCCTCATCATCAAGGTCTGAACGAGAGTTCTGATGGTCAATAGTGAAATCTCCAACAACGGTCAGTATAGTGGAGTTTTCCATAGCTAATTGATTTCTTTTTTTGCGATTATTATCAGAAGCTCGTTCAAAAGTTAAATCTCCTTGAATGTCAATTTCTGAACCATTATCTTCTAGGTAAACATCAATGGTTTTGTTTTTGTTTTCAGCAGTAACGGTCATATTACCAGTCACGGTTAGTTTATAACCATTTTGCATGCGTAAGTACGATGATGAATTACCGGCATTGGTTATTATTAACGAAGCAATGGTCACATCGGCTGCATCAATATCTATTTTTCTTCCATCAATAATAACATGATCACCTGCTCCGGGTATAGACCCTGCAGAAGAGCCTGACCTACTTGATGTTGACCATGCGTTTAAATCATTCCAATCTTTATCGCTTCTTGCGTAATATGTAGTCGCAAAAACTTCTGTTGAAATGAGTAGTATAGAAATAATCAGAATAAATGTGGAGGTAAACCTCGGTCTTTTTCCGTTTGACGGAGAAAAGAAGTACACGTTTGTAGCCATAATAGTTGTGTTAGTAGTTTGTTTAGTCTGAGATTCAATTGTGGTTGAGAAACAGCATTTTACCAAACAATAGTATGTGTTATAGTTTTATGCATAGTTAAAATATTGTATAATTAAACATATTGGTAGTAATCTTAAAGTTTCCGAATACGAGTGAATACCTAGTTAAAGGATTTGAAAGTTCTATTACGCTTGTTATTTGAAAAAGTATAAATCATGTATGTGTTTACTGCCATAGCTATGGCGGTTAATGATTTACGGTACAAATAAAAGGGAAAATAGTATGTTTTTGGAAACTTTTCGTAGTATGACCTTCTTTGAGGGTTGTTTGGTAAGTTTTTGAAGGATAGGGGGGTGTCAAAATCAAATGGGACAAACAGAAATCGAAAAATGGGGCAAATAAAAGGTCGTGAGCACCACCTCACGACCTCAATATTACACACGTGATAATAATAGAATTACTATCACACTTCAAATGTATTATAAACTTCGGTTTTTAACAATTAAATTCGCGAGAATGCATCATTTTGACTTGGAGGTTAAAGAATATGTACTGATTTGAGTCATTGGTTAATGTTTTTGACAAAAATATGGTGAATTGCGTTTTTGACTTTCGAAATTGCCAAGCTGTTTTGGTTCAGGATGGATGGGGCCATTTATTATTCTAAATTTATTTTTAACTAGAATTGATGACCCAGAAGCTAAAAAATCAATATGTTCTTTTTGGGGTAGGAGGTATGTGCCGTTAAGGTCTTTCCCTGCGTAAGCTTTTATCTGAAAAAGCTTTTAGATATAATGTCATTAATATTAATTATTTGGTTATATATTAATAATGACCCTTATTTATGATTAAATAAGAGTTTAATTGTCAATCTCTTTAAATATTGATTCATGTTTATATCTTTAGCCAAATATATGATTGTAACGAAGCCTTTCTGTTGTAAGTTTGAGTAAGAAAAAGTATTACACACACACTAAAACACCATCATGTCAATTAGATACACTCACCAAGTATTGCTTTACTTCATATTCTTGTTATTTGTAACGAATGGAGTAACAGCACAAGTTAACGCCAGTTTTACCACAGTACAAACAATGGGTTGTAGCCCGTTACTAGTAGAGTTTGTCGATATGTCAACTGGACCTAATATTACTTATAGGAAATGGGAATTTGGAAATGGAAATGTATCCATTGGAAACATGATTAATCCTTTTGTTATTTACAATAGCTCCGGATTTTATGACGTTACGTTAACGGTATCAAATGGTGTTGACACCTCTATAATAACTATACCTAGTATAATACATGTAACCGTTCCTCCAGTACCATTTTTTGGTGTAAATGTTAATGAAGGATGTGCCCCTCTGCAATTTGTAACACAAAATAATTCTGTAGCTATAGACGCTCCTATAGTATCTTGGGAGTGGGACTTTGATGATGGTTCTTTATTAGATACGAATCAAAATATTTCACATACCTATTCCAATAGTGGTAATTTTCATATTACATTAATTGTTACAGATTCTTTAGGTTGTTCTGCAAGTTTAACGACTGCTCAACCAATAAAAGCATATAAACCGGATGCGCGCTTTAGTTCTGCTGCGTTAAGGTATAGCTGTAGTACTCCTTTACCAGTGAATATTTTAAATAATTCAGTTGGGGTACCTCCCATTTCCAGTAATTGGACCTTTAACGCTAACAATTATTCAACTACTGATTTAAATACGCTATTAAATCAGCCTGGTTCATATGATGTAGAATTAGCTATTTCTGATTCTTTTGGTTGCTTGGATACGCTTGCTGTTTCAAATTATATTAATGTGGGTAGTACCCACACTTCTATGGTAGTTGCAGATTCAACGTGTAGAAATTTGTCAGAAACTTTTATGGCCATTGGCTTAAACACCTCTTCCTATGTTTGGGACTTTGGTGACGGAAATTCTAAATCAGGTAGAATAGTAACCCACGCTTACGCGTATCCAGGCTTGTTTAGCGTGATGTTAGTGGTTAATAATTCTGGTGGTTGTAACGATACATTGATTCAAAATATTAGAGTAGAATCTGTCATGGCTAATTTTACTTCTTCCCCACATTTTTCTTGTGAAGCTCCAATGTTGGTGACTTTTCAAGATCAATCAGTTGGGAATATTGTAAGTTGGGATTGGGCATTTGGCTCAAATGTGGGAACCCCAGCTATTACCTTAGGGCAACAAAACCCTTCCAATACAATAATGACTCCAGGTATATATAATGATACTCTTACCGTAACTAGCGCATTTGGCTGTACTAATACAATGGTGAAATATGCCAATGACTCTTTGATTGTGACGCAAGCTGATTTTGCAATGGACGTTGAGGAAGGTTGTGCACCATTACTAGTAAACTTTACTAATATAAGCTTACCTGCAAGTAATGTTGCCTCCGTGAGTTGGCAATTTAATACAGGGACCTTTAGTTCGGGTTTAAATACACAAATGAACCCAAGTCATACCTTTAATGTGCCAGGTATATACCCTGTTAAATTGATTGTAACCTCTTTACTTGGATGTAGAACTGAGGTAACTAAAATTATTAGAGTGGGTACACCTCAAAATGCTAGCTTTACTTTAGCTTCTAATAATGTCTGCGGGTCAGAATTAGTGTCATTCTTTAACAGCTCCACTGATATAAATTTAATTAACTCTTTTCACTGGGATTTTGGTGATACTACTTACTCTGATGTATTTCAACCTCAACATTTATTTAGAGATACTGGATACCTGGATATTTCATTAATAGTAGGTTACAATGGTTGCTTTGATACTACCGTGGTAGATTCAGCAATATTTGTTAAAGCTCCAATTTTACATTATGATTATAAGGTAAACTGTGATACACCAAATAGTGTGACCTTTTTTCCTACCTCATTAGGAGGAACGAATTTTACTTGGGATTTTGGTGACGGGTCTCCAATTGATTCCACTAGTTGGATGGTTACACATCAATTTGCTCCAAATGATTCAAATTATAACGTAATTTTTAGTGGAGTAGATACTAATACTAAATGTAGTTATGAAAATAATCGCGTAGTTAGAATCCGATTTTTAGAAGGTGAAATGGTAAGTAGTGATTCTTTGATTTGTAATGGACGACAAGTTGTTTCATCTACATCTACTTCCGTTAATGCTTTTGGATCAATAGAGTGGTCTTTAAACGGTTGGGCGAACCTTTTTAAAAGTAGCGATACTACCGTTTTTACATATCACCGTAGAGGGATAAATACAGTTCATTCTATTGTTCATGATGTTAATGGTTGTGCAGATACGATGTTACTAGAAGTTATGGTATATCAACCAATGGCAAGAATGGGTGCTAATTCTACGGTAGGGTGTACGCCATTGCCTATTCAGTTTTCTGACAATTCTTTAAGTGATACCAATATAGTTTCTTGGTTTTGGGATTTTGATGATGGAACAACTTCTACCCTTCAGAATCCTGCACATATATTTACCAGTCCTTTAGATGAAACGTTTAATGTTAGCCTTTTGGTAACCGATACCTTTGGGTGTAAAATGCGCGTTAAAATCCCTAGTTTTATTAAAACTAAAAAGCCGAATGCCTTTTTTACGGTAGATAATATTGAAGTATGTGCACAAGACACGGTATCTTTATATAATGTACCGGTAGGAGACTACACGTATATTTGGAATTTTGGGGATGGTGATACAAGTTCAATGTATTCCCCAAGTCATTTATATCAAGCAGGAGGGAATTACTCCATATCATTACTTGTAACGGATAAATTTGGATGTTCTAATTCATTTTCTAGACCATCCGTAATTCAAGTACATAGTATCCCTGATGCAAATTTTAGTGCTAATAAATTATCAACGGCCTGTTATCCAGCTAGTATAGTTTATACAAACTCCAACTCTAAAGCAAATACAGTAATTTGGGAATGGAATTTTGGAGATACTATAAGTTCTGTTTTTACTAACGGAAGTATATCACAGCATTTATATCAGAGCCCAGGTTTGTATAGTGTTTCATTAAAAGGAACAACGATGTTTGGCTGTTCTGACTCAATGGCACGGTCTCATTATGTAAATATTCAAGGTCCAACCGCTAAAATTGATATGAACCCACTTTATGGTTGTGTTAATGAAAAATTAGAATTTGATGTAACCGGAACTAATGCGGCAGCTAAAATTTTTACTTGGGATTTTGGAGATGGAAACTTGCAAACAGTAACAAACCCTCAAAACGCTTTAACCCATAGTTATTCAAATGCCTTAACTTATGGGGTAACATTATTAGTATCAGACTTATTAGGCGAATGTATTAAATCCGATGAGGTAGATATTAATGTTGTTCAAGTGAAATCAGCTTTTAGAATGTCTAAAAATGAGGGTTGCACCCCCGTTAAATTAAAGCTTACGAGTACTTCTATTGGGGCAACTAACCAATTATGGGTGATAGATAAACTGAGTAATTATGTTGGGAATCAAATTACGGTTAACCTAATAGATACTGGATATCAAAAAATTGATTTAGTAGTATGGAATGACTCTTTAACTTGTTCTGATACATTGTCAAAATGGGTAGAAGTATTTCCGTTACCAATTATTATAGCATCTCCAGATACTTTTGTTTGTTTGGGTGAGGGCCTGGAGTTATTCGCTACTGGTGCTAACACGTACAATTGGAGTCCTGTAGATTACTTAAGTGTACCGAGTGTGAGTAACCCAATTACGAGTACGACCCAAGATATTCAGTACACGGTAACTGGTATTGATTCAAATAATTGTGTGAATACATCTTCATTAAATATTGATGTAGTAGCTGTTCCGGTTGTTTTTGAATTCCCGGAGGACATGTCAATGTATCAAGGTACAGAATTTAGGGTGCCTATTTCTACAAGTTCAGATGTTTTTTACCAATGGGTATCTAATGGCTTTTTAAGTTGCGATAGTTGTGCAGAGCCATTTATAATGCCAGATGTAACCACAGAATATACACTGATATACGGAGATACTTTTGGATGTTTTGTATCTGACACCTCCTTCATAGCAGAAGTTATTGATTTCACCGTTTTTATTCCGAATTCATTTTCACCGAATAATGATGGCGATAATGATGTTTTCATTGCGGTTACAGATGGTGTAGAGGGCTTAATGTATATGTATATTTACGATTATTGGGGGAACCTCGTTTTTGAAAATAGCAACCTATATAATGGTTGGGATGGCACAAATAATGGGCAATTATTCAGCAGTAATTCTACATACGTTTACAAAATGAAATTTATTGGATATAGTGGTAAAGTAGCAGAGTTTATGGGTACAGTTAATTTGATTTATTAAAAAGGTGAATTCGATCATTATCCATAGAAGATTGAATTAACGTATGCAAAATAGATTATTGTATTAATTGCAATCTAAACCGTTCCAATAAAGGGCAAAATGAGCTCTGATAGCTTATTTCGTAAGAGTTAACAACACTGACCTATGCACGTAATCCCTACTCATTTGTCCTAGTTAAAGTTCAAAAGAATATAATAGAGCTTATGCTAACAGGTTTTGTAGAGTTGGGGTAGGAACTAGGGGCTGGTTTCAAAAAGTACATTCAAACGCATTCATAATGAAACTTAAATTTGAAAAAAGTATAGTGTAAGTCCTTAAATAATGTCTCATTACAACGACTGTTTTTATTTCCTGTAACGAAAAGAGCCGTATTTATTCTTGAATAAATACGGCTCTTTTCGTTAGGGTTTCCTATTAGTTAAGTTTCTCTTGGTCACTTTTGTAATATTCTGAACCGTATAGGCCTCCATAGGAATAACCATAAGAATATGCCAATCCATAATTTTGATGGTTTTTGCTATGTGCGTGAACATCATTCAATAAAATATGGTAGTTCTCAAGTGCCGCATTTTTGTATAATTTGTTGAGGTTTTCCATTAAATCAAGGCGAGTGTAGCCGTGACGAACCACATGAATATTGAGGTCGCTATAGGCCATTAAATATTTTGCATCAGATACTAAGCCAACGGGTGGGGTGTCAATGATAACGAAATCATACATTTCTTTTAAACGGTCTATTATTTCTTTCATTTTAAAGCTTAAAATTAACTCACCAGGGTTTCGGGGTTTTGGCCCAGAGCCAATAAAGTCTAGGTTTTCAATTTCAGAGGATTGAATAATATTTTCTAAATCATCTTTACCCTTTAAGTAATCAGATAATCCAAAGTGATTGTCAAGCTTCATCCTTTTATGCATGGTTTGTCTACGTAAATCAGCAGCAAGAATTACTGTTTTATGTCCGCCACTTGTATAGGATAGTGCGAGGTTTAATGTACTTAAGCTTTTTCCCTCTCCTTCAACAAGAGAGGTTATTAAAATAACCTGCCCTTTTTTAGTGCCTTTTTCATCTACATTGGCAGTTTCTTTTTTTGCCATTATATCCTGACAATTAGTACGCAGGGATCGGTAGCTTTCAGATATTGGTGATATGGGCTGATTTTGTAATTCTGAAATATCCAGGTTACGTACATGGCCAACCACACCAATAATTGGTGCTTGAATGCTGTTTTCTACATCTTGAATAGAGCGAATTTTATTATTTAAAAATTCTTTTATAAAAATAAAACCAACAGGAATGATGACTCCTAGCATAAGGCCAATTAGATAGGCTATATTTTTTTTAGGGCTAATTGGCCCTTGACCAGAATCTCGTGCAAGATCAATGACCTTATTGTCTGATAAATTGGCAGCCATAACTATACCTGCCTCAGATCTCTTTTCCATTAAAAAAGTATACTGGGCATTAATTATATTATGTTTTCTTTTAATGTTTAGAATTGATTGCTCTGCGCTAGGGAGTGTTTTGAATTCGGCTTCTAGTTTACGTTTTGTTTTTTCTTGATTTGCAATTTGAAGTTCTGTAACCTTTACAATATTTGCTAAATTGTTTTTCAAAAAAGATAGTGAATTAGCAATCTGAACATCTAAGTTGATTATTACAGGGTTGTTTTCCTTTAAGTCTTGCTTAAGCTTACTTTTTTCAAAGTTTAAGGCCACTAAACTTTGAACACCTTCTACTAATGAACGGTCAGTTACACCTGCCATAGATGGAGGTATTACGTTTGAAAAGTCATTATTAGTGTTTAATAAATCATTTTGTAAATATTTATAGTACCCTAGTTTGGATTCTAATACGGATTGTTCTTCATCTAAGTCGGAGAATTTTTGATAAATGAAATTAGCTTGCGAACTTAAGTCTATTAAATTGTTTTCTCTTTGGGCGACTTCTAATTCTTGTTGAAAAGATAGAAGGGTATCGTGCACCCCTTGAATTTCTTTATCAATGAACTTAATGGTATTTACCGACATTAAGTTTTTTTCCGTTAATTGGGAAGCCTTAAAAATTTCAACCGATGTATTTAGGTAGTTAACTAAAGCATTTTTAGTTCCTCCTTTTAAGTCAAGTTGAATGATAGAAGCTTCATCCGTAATTTGTTTTATAGATAAGTGATTTTGAATTTGACTTACTAGCTGGTCATAGTTACGAAATGTGAATTGATACCCCTTATTATTAAATTGTGGTTCATTTTGGGCAATACCCGAAAAAGGGGTAATTTCTCTTTCTCTAGGTGAGATTTTAAATTTAAAATAAGGAGATTCATACCAGTCATTAATTTTAATTATCTTGCTATGATTAAGGTTGTTTAAACGCGTGGAATAATTGATGGATTTATTGTAATCAAATACATTTATTTGGTTAATTTTTTTGTCTAAGGATACTGTAAACGTGTTGTTTTCATTCGCTGTAATTGTAAATGGTTGATTAATAAGTTGCACGTGAGATGAGTCCCATATTACGATAAAAGGAGTTGAATTTATGGCGATGGTGTTTTTTAAGGTGCCAATTTGCGTATAACCAACTTCCAAATTAAGCTTACTTATTACTTTTTTGTTGTGCGCGTATGATTTTAAAATAACCATGTTACTTTCCGTTTTTTCGGAGGTATTACTTGAGGTGACTTTAAGACCAGAAGTTAAATCTGAGAAAGGGTTGGGTTGTTCTTTAAATTGTACAACAGTACTAACCTGATAAATTTTACTGGAATAGAAATTAGTTATATAGGCTCCAATTAGCCCTAAAAACATACATCCAACAATGTATGGCCATAAGTAGAAATACCTTAAAAAAATGGCTTTTATATCAATAACATCCAACTTTTCCATGTTGTTTCCTGTAGGGTTGGTGTTGTCATTATTGTGCATTTACTGATTGGGATGTTTGTTTTGTGTATAGTGTAATGGGTGGCGAATTTAGCGTATTTTGACTTGGTTGATTTGGGTTATTTGGTCAGTAATTGTCACTATTGATTTTTTTTTGCTGTTTCTTGACAAGGGGAAATGTCTTCCAGTTGAATAAAAAAAAAGGCCATCAAACTTTTTCGATGACCTTTCTACTACAAATACAACCCACTACAATTGTAAAATATTTTGGTGGTAGATGGTGTGACTTTAATATTTGTTTTAATTTGGTTCCCATCGTTTAGAAACGAGCGATTCTCATTCTAAAGAAACGCCTTAATCTAACCCCTGTAATCTTTCATTTTATCTTTTTAGAATTTCTTCATGATAAATTCGACTGTTGTCTCTAAGCACTTGAATAATGTATATGCCCTGGCTCAATTTGTTTAAGTTTATATCAATAGAGTAGACTTCGTTATTTTGAATTTTATTCCATACTAATGGTCCAGTTTGGTCAATAACTTGGATATTATCCATAAAATCATCTTCGTTGGTTAATCCAGAATTAGAAGTAATTACATCGTCATAAGTAGCCACATATTCATTACACCCTACTTGAGTGATACCATCACTTTCCATAACGGCTATTTTAAGACGTTTAATATTTTCTTTATTGCCCCCTCGCTCTACTTTAGTATTAATTGTAGTTGGCGTAGCTTGAAATTTAAACCAAACATTGTATCCTGAAGTGTTACTACAGGAAGGTTGGTTTTTATCCATGATTGCCTTTTTTGTTGTGTAAGCAGCATTCCCAGAACAGGAATTAATAATTGAACTTACGTTGAAGGCGTTTGCGAAATCATTATTTGCAGGTTGGGCAAATAATAACATTGTTGTTAATGTAAACAACGCGGTCATAAAGATCGTGGCAGTTTTCATATTGGTGGTGTTGGTGTGTAATATTTTTTTGAATGGCCACTTTTTGGAGTCGGTCATCCAAGTTCAAAGGTACGGGATAAAAAGGCTTGTATTATTTGATGACCATATGGTTAAAGAGTTTGAGTGGGATTTGAAACAGAAACAAATCGCGTTAGCAGGATGGTGTTAATTGAACGAGTAGTTACTGAGATTGCATTTTTAGTGTAACGTAAAAGGCCATGAGAATTTCTCATGGCCTTTACCAATGGTATATCATAGGCATTTAGTTATATGTTATTAATACTACTTTTATTTTTCTGTGCGTGAATAGCTCTATTTTAAGCCATAAAATATTTCATTCTTAGGTTTTGTAGCTATTGTTATTGGGGCATCACTAACCCAAGATGTGACTTTAGTAATAGAATCACAATTGTCTTTACTACCAGTTGTTACGCTTCCAGAAGATATGTCACCTGAGGTGCTTCCATTGCCTTCATTTTGCCAAGTGGATCCATCCCATCGTGCGATGATGATATCACAAAGCATATTGTTTTCAATATTTTCACTTCTTAAGAAATTCCAGTTCAATGAAACCGATACGTTTGCATTTCCATAAGGACGATTAAGAACCCAATATTCTGAATTTGAAACATTTGAAATTTTCTCAGAAGAGAAGGCGGTGTCGAATCCTGCGTTGTGCACAGAACTATAGATATATTGGGCATCAAATTGACTTGATTTTTCTTTTGATTCCGAAATGGTAAGTGGGGCATAAAAACCACCATCTCCAATAGGAAAAGTGAAGGCTGTATTACCTATTTTACTAAAAATACCATCTACATAACTGGAGTTAGAAGCAGAATTAACCGTTCCATTTTCCATAAGAACAAGTTTGGCATCTGCATTTGTTGCTATTATACCTTGTACGAATACAATGGAGTTTTTAACATATACGTCACCTTCCGTGATAATTTGTGGAAATGAGCTACTGGTATTATTTATAACCAGGTTTTGGAAAATAAATGCATCTGAACCGTCTCCTCTAGTTTGTGCTAGGTATTGTGGTTTTGAGCCAATTAAAGATAACGTGGAGGTTCCATTTGCCGTAAATGAGCCATGACGATATGGTTCTTCTCCTCGTAAGAAATTCCCACCTAATTCAACCAAAGCACTGTTTTCTAATGTGATATTCACTTGGTTAGAATAGATAGCGCTACGCATATCAATGTTACCATCTACGTGAAGTAAACTATTGTTTTGATGTAGTACTAAGGATAATTGTGATTCGTCTTGAATGTTATTCAAGGCTAGATTTCCACCAATTATGAATTGGGCGCTTAAACCTGAAACAGCATTTAAAGATATGTTTGATGCTTTTGCACCCGCAAGATAATTAAAGCTAAAGTCGCCAGAAGTGTGCCATACCGCATTATCTTCTAATTTAACCTCCATACTTAAACCATCTAACGTAGTGAGTACGGTGCTGTCTTGAGCAGAGGATCCGGTGTTTAGAATTACATTATTACGTAAATTCACTTTAAGAATGTTTTCTTGAAGTGGGTCATCCATTTGAAAGGAGAAGTTACCACCAACAGTCATAATTGCATTACCCGTTAATAGTAATTGTTCATTTTCTTTTGCTTCTGCTTTATGTCTTTTGCTATCAAAAGTGAAGTCATTATTAATTACAACAATCGCATTTTTTTGCGCGTGCAGACTAAACTGACTACTTTTTGATTTTTTGATATTAAAATTACGTCCAACCTCTAACTGGGCTTGTGTAAACTCCACATCTATTTTTTTATTTAAGTCGATTTCTAATTGGTTACCCGTGTTCTGTGTAATATTGAAATCTCCATAGATATTCATTTTTGAATTCCCGTTAATATCCATATCAAGGTTGTTACCTCCGTTTAAGTTCAAATTCATGGATTCTGCGAACTCATTGTTATTTTTGCCCACTGACATAGTCGCGTGATCTTCAAGATATACTACTAAGTTATTGTGTTGAACGGGTTCGTTTAGAGTGTAGTTAAAAGACCCATCAATAGCTAATGCCGCGTTTCCTTTCAAAATGATAGATTCATGGGTGAAATCACCTAAATCATGTCCGTCAGAGAGTATGGTAAAATCTTTTTTAATATGAATTTTTGCATTTTCTTGTGCGGTAAAATAAAGTCGGTCTCCATTTGTTTTTGAAATATTCCAGTTACCATTAATAGCAATTTGGCCGTCATGAGTAATACCGTCTTGTTTTAAATTTACTCTAATTTCAAAAGGACCTGATCCATTAAAGGTGTTGTTGAAATCGCCATTCACTTCTAAAGAGGCATCGTTACCAATGTTAAGAATGAGTTGAAACCCTTCTGTTACATTAAAGGAAGCAGTTTGTTCTACATTATCTTTAGCGTTACCCACTTTGAAATGAGAATTATCTTTTAAATTTAATACTAACGAGGTAGTAAGTCTATCATTTAAGGTAGAACTGAAATTACCTAAAACTTCAAATGTGCCTTCTTGTTCTAGATGTAAAATATCAATTTGCATGAGACCTGTATGATTGGTGTATAGCAAATCTGTATTTCCATGAACTTTAACTATTCCACTTTGGCCTACCTCAATGTAGCTTTGTGAGCCATTTGTCTTATTGATACGTAAGTCACCTTTTACTTCTAAAATTGCTCCGTTTTTCTCGGCTGTAATTTCTTGGTTAAGCATAACAAACATTTCTTGTTTTCCATTTTGGTTCATTACTAAATCACCATAACTGGTAAATGTAGCATCTTGATTCATTCTAAAATCAAAAACAGAACCTAAGGTTAGGTTGAAATTAGCAGATTGAAGAAGTTTACCGTCATCAAATCCAACAGAGATATTTGATTGGTCGTTTAAATCCACCACTAGTTTACCATCGTTTGGGTCAGTCATGTTTAAATTCATCGATCCGTTCACTGCAATGGTTCCTTGACCTGTGGTAGCTAGTTTTAGCTCCGTCCAACAGTTAGTTGAACCTGTCCAGTCTACTTGGAAATTACCTTTTACAAAAATCTCCCCGTTTTGCAATGCTTGAATGGTTAGGTGATCTCCCGTTTCATGAAGAATGGTAAAATTACCATTCACATAAAATTGCTTCACCCCGTATGTGGTGTTTTCTGCAGATATGGTTACTTGCTCTCCACCAATTTGGGTGAGTAGAAAATCGCCCGTTACATTTACAGTTGCGTTGTCTTTGATTCTAAAATCAAAGTTTCTTCCTGCTCTAATATCCGTTTTGAGGTTTCCCTTTACCTTTAAAGAAGCATCTTGATTTAGCGTCACGATAAAATCATTGATCTTTGCCATGCGTAAAAGAAGATCTGAGTCGCAACGGAATTGCGCTTTATTGTTTAGCACAATTATCTCGCCTGGAAAGCCAGAGGCAGAGTTTTGCATTGTAATGGCTACAACCCCCTTAACTTGGAGTAATGAAGTTCCGTCTACTAAAATCTGGTTGCTTGCGGTTTGTACATTCTCTTTTGTTCTTTCAATGGTAAGGTCGCCAGTAATTATAAGTATGGAATGGGTTCCTTTTACCCAAATATCGGTTGTTTTATTCCTGTTCAATGAGGTTACAAAAACATCGCCTGAAACGGTTAGTTTCTTTCCGTTTTCAATAATTAAACGTGCATCATCATTAAGTTTATTATTAATAATAATTGCTGCTGCAGAGGCGTTTTTTTCGGTAACAGAAACAATATAGCCGCTAATGAAAATATTATCAGAAGAGCTAGGGCAGGTGTTCGCTATTTTCCCGGATCGACTAAATGACCATGTGTTTTTATCATTCCAGTTGCCATTGGCTCTGGCGTAATAATCTTTAGAGAATGCATGTTGCGCAAAGATTAGGGCAACAGTGGTAAGCATTATGGATTTTAAAATACTCCAATAGCTTCTTTGGTTGATTTGGTGTGTGTGTAATTTCATGATAGTAAATTATGTGGTGATGATTACTAATGTCAGACTAAGGTAGGGATTAAAAATGAGGTGTTTACCTGTAATTCATGTAGGTGGTAAGGATTAAATATATAGTTAAACAGATTGAAATTTCAGTGGGTATTTTTTAGACTATAACGAAAAAGAGGGAATTGATGATGAAAAAAAAGGATGTGATTTGTTGATTATTTTAGGGTATTAACGATTGGTCTGAAGCCAGCCCGTTTATTTGTAAAGTTACAAGCAAGTATTTATGTATGATAATGCCGTTGTTAATTAAAATTAGGCTTTTAAACGAATGGTAACTGGGTAGTTTTACGAATGGGGTGATTACTGTGAATAATTATAAAATTGATGCGCATAAAAAAAGGCCATGGAAACCACTCCATGACCTAAAACTCACACATCATCACTGTATCTTTAATATCTTATGGGGGTAAATGCTTTGGTTATTATAAGTGATTCGTAAAATGAAAATTTCGGTTTGTAAGTGATTAATATCAATGTTTAAAGGTTTTGCGGAACGAGGTTGATTGCTAGATCTCATCGGGTTCCTATTTATACCATTATCACTAAAAGTGGGTCTAGTGGTATCCGTTCTTTGGCTTAGGTCATTGCTAATTCCACTTTGGTCTTTCCTAGTGTTTGTGCTTTCTCCATTCCATACATCTATTCCTCCTACATTTTCAGCTCCTTTGTTTGATTTTAGTCAAAGATTGTTGTTTGTGGTATTATCAACACCTCCAGGTCCTGTTTGTGAGGTAACAGTTTGAGAAATTAAGACGAGTAAAAGTAGTGATAGGAAACTTTTTATTTGATGGTGATTTTGGGCCACTATTTTCGATGAAAAAAACAGTGAGCTAGAGTAAAGCAAGCCTGTGATTATACGTTCCATAATGGTGGTTTTGGTGTGTAATATGTTTTTGAAAGATGCCATTTTTATAGTCACTCATTCAAGTATCGAAGGTACAAACTAAAGAGATTGATTTTATTGGATAACCAAATGGTTAAAGATAATGAGAGGGCTTTTAAACGATTAGTTATTGGGTGTGTTGTAGGTTTCCCGCGAAGGATTTATTAGTATTAATTACACGGTTGGTAAGCATAAAAAAAAGGCCATGGATACCACCACCATGACCTTGATGGTGACCTATGTAAGGTCAAACCAAGCCTGAGAACTTTTAGCAATTACCCGCTACTGGTGTTAGTAGCTGTAAGAAGGCAATCGTTATTTTGTATAATTAAATTCGATGTGAAAAACCGGGAGATAATACAAAGCGCGTGAATGGTGATGCTTTTCATGGTGTTTGAATTAATGGTGTGTGTAATATGATTATAACTTGTTGGAGTTATATTGAGTTCGAATATACAAACTTAAAAGGCTTATTTCTTATTGATAACCATATGGTTAAAGAGATTGGTTGGATTTTTAAACGATTAGTTAATCGGTGTGTTGTAGTTTGAGCGCAAAGTGGATAAGATGAATTATGGTGACGTTAGTGGGCATAAAAAAAGGCCATGGAAACTACTCCATGACCTTAAATTAATCACACATCATCACTGAACCTTTAATATCTTATGGTGGTAAATACTTTGTTGGTTATTAGTTATTCGTAAAACGAATATTCCAGTTTGTAAATGACTAATATCTATGTTTAATGATGTTACGGAACTGGATTGATTGGTAGACCAAACAGTTTTACCCGTAATATCAAGTAAGTGTACATTACCTTGAAATCCTTCCTCATTTGAAATGGTCACTATATCCTGATTTTGAATAAGAGTGAACCCAAGACTTAAATTGTCATTAATGCCTGTGGTTGTAGAAGTAGTATCAGAAGTTAAATCTAATTTTGTACCGGATGCACCATCATTTTGATTTAATTTATTTTCAAGTATTAGTTCAAAACGACTAACGTATTCTACATTTGGATTTAAGGTTACAACGTAATCTCCTTGTGATAAATCGTGGTCAATGCCCAAGTAATTATCTCTTAAATAAATCCTAAATTGGGTAGGTAAATTCTCTGTATTGTATTTAGAAAATACGTGGTCTCCGTACTCATCAGAAAAAACAGTTAAGGGAACGTTGGTTGTTTGACCTAGGCCTAATGGAGCCACAGACTGAATTACATACTCGTTGCTATTTATTCTAGAAGCGAATCTTACGTGTGCGCTTCCAATAAGTTTATTTGCATCATAATTAGAATCAATACCATCTGTACTAAGCTCATTATAACCCACTAGTATATTGTTTTGATATAAAGAGGGAGACGTGAAACTAACCCATACATTATGTTTTTCCGGAGCATCTTTTTTAAAGAATTGGTCGTTTAATTTAGACCGCATGCTGTTGTTAAATACTAAATCAGTAGATTTCGCTGCGTACACCCAAAAACCTTGTCCACTTGCAATATACCCTGTTGGAATAGTGTTAGAGTTACCCGAATTAATACCACCTTGTAAATTCCAAGTTGCATAATCTGCATTTTCGTTGTATCCGTTCAATGTATCGGTATTATCCCAGAAATATAATCCTGTAATAATACTTTTGTTGGTATCTGCATTTTTGTTCCAAAATGCAGTGGCGTTTAATGCCGATGGGTATGGGTTTCCCACTAGGTTCCAATCATCATCTCCCCAGGCAGTTCCGCCAGGATTTCCGATAGTAGTTGTTAGTATTGGAAAAGTAATATCTCCATTATTTACGGATCCATTGAATGTTTTAGTTGAAAAGATATCACCAGGAGTAAAATAACCTCTACCGGCATCCATGATGCCATTACCGCCCGTAATAACATCATTTATTGTAAAAGTTACCGGGTTACCATAACACGTGGTTGAATACCCAACAGAGTAATCATGACTCCAGGCTTGTGAACTCTCATCAAATACCCAAATATCACATGGATTGGTACGATTGAAAATGGAAGTAACTGATGCGCTTTTAATAGGTGAAGACCAAATATTATAAGCATAAGGAGAGATAAGACCATCTCGTATAACGGTGTAACTACCTGTTCCTGAGTTGTTGTCTGCTCCAATTTTAGTTTGTAATAAAGAGGAGTTATGACCTAAAATAATGTCACCGTCATTGATTATGTTATCCGCTACTTGAAAAGCAGCTTCCGTTGAAATTTGGAGGGTTGCTCCCGATTGAACGGTGATTGAACCAACTTGTCGCAAGGTTGAACCACTAATAGTTGGAATGTTTGATACGTTTGGAATAGTAACAACATCAGTAGATGTTGTTGGAGCTACACCATTTGCCCAGTTAGCATCAAGTTCCCACGCAGTGGAAGTTGTTCCAGCCCATAAAAAATGCGATTGGTCAAAAGTTTGGAATCCACACATGATTACTTCTGAAGTGGTTAGAACTTCATCTTCTGTAGCATCAGGATTTGAAACGTAGTCAAGATCATGATTCATACGAATAGCATATGTAGTTTGTTGGTCTAGAGTACCAGTTAATCCTACAAAAGCACCTGCTCCATACGACCCATTACTGGAGATATATCTGTAATACGGTTCTGTTGAAGTAGTGGTTGATGCATCAGAAAGAATTAATTGATTACTTCCTCGCATTCGTTGATCAGAATTTACACTCGTTTTTAAACCAGTTACAGTTACCAAATATTGCGTGGATACAAATAGTTGAGGTTTAATGCTACCTATATCTGAAGCAGATGTGAAATTTGTTGATGTAACTTTTTGGGCAGGAGTGCTTACCCCTGTGATATTGTTTCCAGCTTCTTCATGACTATATATAGATGGGAAATAACCGCCTCCTTCATGTGCCAATGCAATAGCTACCAAATTGGCGTTTCCTGAAGAAACTATAGCAGTACCTGATACTCTTTCATGTAGAACTCTAAATTTATATTGATCTCCAGGTGCTTGATCTTGAATCATTGCAGTTAATGAAATCATACCATCATCATAAGAATTGTACATGGAACGTTTTACCTTTTTACCTAAATCATTGTAGGTTATACCATTGTCTGTAGAGTATTCTAATTTATACTCTGCCACAGTATTACTTCCAGAAGCTTTACCGTTAATAGAAAGTGCTACATAAATGTCCCCTTTAAAAGGTAGTGAAATTGCATCTGTTTCTAAGCCTGGTATTGGCACATAGTTACTGGATGTGGTAGTTACATAGGTTAAAAGTGTTTTGTTATCGTGACTCAATTCGTTACTATGTGTATTTGTGGTAAGAGAAACGGCAGTTAAGCGCGCAGATGAGTACACATTACGAGAAGTTTGAGATGAACCATTGTTTCTATGTTCTAAAACAAAAGTTTTGTTTCCGGTTAAGCTACTTACATCAAAAATGTGAATCAATGTTCCAACTCCCCAGCTTTGTACTCCAGGTTCGGAGTTGTGAATCATTTGACGTTTTATAACCCCACTGTTGTTAGCCGTATTATCACTTTGATAAATATTGTAATTACCTTCTCTACCATTCGTATTTGAACCATCTGGTCGCATGTTAATGGCTGCGGTAAGATACACGTTAGAAATGTTTGAAACGTCTATGGTAACCGATGTAAGATCAGTCCAAGCTTTAGAATTGTCGGTAGTTACCCCGCTACCTGTATTGGTAGCTGTAAGAAGGTAATCGTGGTTTTGGGCAATTAAATTCGTTGTGAAAAAAAGGAAAATAATGCAAAGCGAACGTGTGATAATGCTTTTCATGGTGTTTATTTAATGGTGTGTGTAATATAATTCTTAAACAAAACTAGCGCATAAAGTTATTTGTATGGCTTGTAATTAGCTAAAAAACAGTGATTAACGTAATAATTAAACAGATTGAAATTTGGGTTAAAGGGAGTGCGAAAAATTAGGGTATAAAAAAGCCTCTAACGTTTCCGTTAGAGGCTCAAACAATACAATACGATTTAAATTTATTTTACGGCTTCAACGATTGCCTTAAAGGCATTCGGATTATTTAAAGCTAAATCAGCTAAAACCTTACGGTTTAGTGAGATATTATTCTTAGCTACTTTACCCATAAATTGAGAATAAGACATTCCCTCTTGACGAGCTGCAGCATTAATTCTTAGAATCCAAAGACTTCTAAAGTTTCTCTTTTTTTGTTTACGTCCAGTGTAAGAGTAAGCCATCCCTTTTTCAACGGCATTCTTAGCTACGGTCCAAACATTTTTTCTACGACCAAAGTAACCTTTGGCCAATTTCATTACTTTCTTTCGTCTTGCTCTACTGGCAACACTATTTACTGATCTTGGCATATTTTTAAGTTTTCTGAAACTAAGCGGTTTCTCAACACTTCATTGAGCTCAGCCTCTGGTTTAACATCCCCGAATATCGGGAAACCTGATTTTGGCTATTAAGCCATGTTTAATTGTAATTTGATACTTTTTGAATCTGCTTTATCCACAAACCCATCTTTTGTCAAATTACGTTTTCTTTTTGTTGCTTTCTTAGTCAAAATATGACTTTTGAATGCATGTTTTCTTTTGATCTTTCCAGAGCCAGTCACTTTAAAGCGTTTCTTGGCACTAGATTTTGATTTCATCTTTGGCATCGTTCAATCGTTTTTTATGTATTGTATTTGTTTATTTTTTCTTCTTAGGAGCAATGAACATAATCATTCTTTTACCTTCTAACTTAGGCATTTGCTCTACACTTCCATAGTCATCTAATTCTTGAGCTAATCTTAACAATAAGATTTGACCTTGTTCTTTAAATATAATAGAACGCCCTTTGAAAAATACATAAGCTTTTAACTTTGCACCTTCATCCAAAAATTTGATTGCGTGTTTTTTCTTAAACTCGTAATCATGATCATCGGTATTTGGCCCAAAACGGATTTCTTTAATAGAAACCTTTGTTGTTTTAGCTTTAATTTCTTTTTGCTTTTTCTTTTGATCGTACAAGAATTTCTTGTAGTCCAAAACTTTACAAATAGGCGGGTCAGTTTTCGCTGATATCTCTACTAAATCAAGACCTTGGTCTTCTGCCATTTTAAGGGCATCTCTAGTTGGAATTACTCCTGCATCACCATCTTCGCCAACAACTAAACGTACTTGTCTAGCGGTGATTTTTCCGTTGATTTTGTGCGGATCCTCTTTAATTACACGACCACCCCGTGGTCCTCTTCTTCGTTTTTTTATGGCTCGGTCCTCCCTTTAATATAGGTGAAACATTAATTTATTCAATTCCCGCTGTTTGGCGAGTAACTTCTTCATTTATCAACTTAGCAAAGGATTCTACCGGCATTACACCTTGGTCTCCATCACCATGTTTTCTAACAGCAACTGTGTTATCAGCTACCTCTTTCTCGCCTAAAATCAGCATATAAGGAATCTTTTTCAATTCATTATCTCTAATCTTACGACCGATTTTTTCATTACGGTCATCAACGAGCGCGCGAATATCGTATTTATTTAGCAGATTTAAAAGGTTTTGCGCGTGGTCATTATATTTTTCGCTCAATGGAAGAATAGCCACCTGCATTGGTGTTAACCATAATGGGAAATTTCCTGCGCAATGTTCGGTTAAAACGGCAATGAATCTTTCCATAGAACCAAACGGTGCTCGGTGAATCATAACCGGACGATGTTTGGCATTATCTGCTCCAGTGTACTCTAATTCAAAACGTTCTGGTAAGTTGTAATCTACTTGTATAGTTCCTAATTGCCAGCTTCTACCTAAGGCATCTTTCACCATGAAATCTAACTTAGGCCCGTAAAAAGCAGCCTCGCCATATTCTATAACGGTATCAATATCTTTTTCGCCAACAGCTTCAATAATAGCAGCTTCTGCTTTAGCCCAATTCTCATCAGAACCAATGTACTTTTCTTTGTCTTCTGGATCTCTTAAAGAAATTTGCGCAGTGAAATTTTCAAAATCTAACGTCTTGAAAATGTAGAGTACCAAATCAATTACTTTTTTGAACTCATCATTTAATTGATTTGGCATACAAAACAAGTGCGCATCATCTTGGGTAAACCCACGAACACGCGTTAAACCATGCAATTCTCCACTTTGCTCATATCTATATACGGTACCAAATTCCGCAAAACGTATTGGAAGGTCTTTGTAAGAACGCGGTGAAGATTTGTATATCTCACAGTGATGCGGACAATTCATTGGTTTCAACAAAAACTCTTCTCCTTCGTGTGGCGTAGTAATGGGTTGAAATGAATCCGCTCCATACTTTGCATAATGACCAGAAGTCACATATAAATCTTTATGACCAATGTGCGGAGTAATTACCGGTTGGTAACCCGCTTTTCTTTGTGCTACTTTTAAGAATTGCTCTAAACGTTCTCTTAATTCGGCTCCTTTTGGTAACCATAATGGTAATCCAGCGCCCACTTTTTCTGAGAAAGTAAATAAACCAAGTTCTTTACCTAATTTACGGTGATCACGTTTTTTAGCTTCTTCTAAGAATTCTAAATATTCTGTAAGCTCTTTGTTTTTAGGATATGTTACTCCGTAAATACGTGTTAATTGTTTACGTGTTTCATCTCCTCTCCAGTATGCTCCAGAAGTACTTAAAACTTTAATTGCTTTAATAAATCCCGTATGAGGAAGGTGTGGTCCACGACATAAATCAGTGAATTCACCTACTTCGTAAAAAGTAATTGTTCCGTCCTCTAGGTCTTTAATTAAGTCAAGCTTGTACTCATCACCTTTTTCTGTAAAGTACGCTATAGCCTCTGCTTTAGTTACTTCTTTACGGTCAAATGAAAGCTTTTGCTTAGCCAATTCTTTCATTTTAGCCTCTATTTTACCAAAGTCTTCATGCGAAAAATTGTATTCTCCAAAATCAACATCGTAGTAAAAACCAGTTTCAATATCTGGTCCAATACCAAACTTAATTCCTGGGTATAAAAGCTCTAAAGCTTCCGCCATTAAATGCGCAGAAGAATGCCACATAGTAGACTTTCCCTCTTTATCGTTCCAGGTTAATAATTGTAGGGTGGCATCGGTGGTTATAGGACGCAACGCATCCACAACATCGCCATTTACCTTGGCTGATAATACATTTCTAGCTAAACCTTCGCTGATTGTTTTAGCGATGTCTAAAGCAGTTACTCCGCTTTGTTCTTCACGTACAGTGCCATCTGGCAAAGTGATTTTTATCATCTCTACAAATTTTTAAAAAGTGCGTGCAAAGATACAATTTTGGATGGGGTAGTAAAGTAGGTGGTGATAATTAATTTAGATGGAATATTATTGGATGTTAAGGCTGTTTTTTTAGCCATTGAAATAACTTAACTTCGTCCATCATTTTATTCAAAATATGAAAATTAAAAACCACACGTACCAAGATTTTATCTTGAACAACGATTACGAAGGCGAAGTGAAGGCTACTTTTATTAGTGCAGATTCAAACACGCATAAGCGACCTGTGGTTTTGTATATTCATGGGTTTATTGATTATTTTTTTCATCCGCATGTTTCTAGTTTCCTAGATGAAAACGGCTTTGATTTTTGTGCGTTAGAATTACGGAAATACGGGCATGCCTTAATGGCTCATCAACACCCCAACTATTGTAAAAGTATTACGGAGTATTTTGAAGAAGTAGATGCGGCTGTTCATAAAATTAGGGAAATCAATTCAGAAGAAATTATTTTGATGGGTCATTCTACTGGAGGTCTTGTTTCGAGTGCTTATTTAAATTCGGGTGCTAAAAGAGATCAGGTTTCTGCATTGGTTTTGAACTCTCCATTTTTGGAAGTCAATATGCCATCGATAATGAGAAAAATTTCAAAACCTCTTTCTGGTTTTATAGGTGGATTAGGTCCGTTTTTAAAACTGAATGGAATGTTGACTCCTGTTTACCCAAGTAGTATTCACGAAGATTATGAAGGAGAGTGGCCTTTTGATAAAGAGCTAAAACCCATAGAAGGATTTCCGGTATATTTTAACTGGAGTAGGGCTATAATGAATGCTCAAGATGAGTTGAAAGTGAACTCAAATATTAAAGTTCCAATTTTATTAATGCATTCACATGATTCTTATTTACCGAGTAAACATGAGCCAAGAGTCATGAAATCTGACATCGTTTTAAATGTAGAACACATGAAAGCTATTGGTCCTAAATTGGGTAAAAATGTAACCATGGTGGAAATTCAAAACGGAATTCACGACTTGTTTTTAAGTCCAAAGCCGGTTAGAGAGTTGGCTTTAGATACGATGGCAAAATGGCTTTCGGATACCATATAAAATGGTATTAGTAGAGGAACCAAAAATTTGAATTTATCGTTTCCCTTTATATCAAGTTCGAAATAAAGCTTGCTAAACTGACTTATGTTATCTTTTTTAGGCATTGCTATTTGCTAAATTTGAGGCTTAAATAAAAATAAAGCAAATGTCAATTACACGAACGGATTCAACGCCTCGAATGAGCAGAATTGTGGAGCATAATGGGACTATTTACCTATGTGGTCAGGTGAGTAAAGATGCTACAAAAGGAATTAAAGAGCAAACTGCAACTACTTTAGAGAAAGTGGAAGAACTACTCGAGAAAGCTGGTTCTGATAAAAAGCATATTATTTCTGTCACCATTTATATACGAGATATGAAAGATTTTTCAGCTTTGAATGAAGTTTGGGATGCTTGGGTAGAAGAGGGTAGCCAACCTGCTCGCGCCTGTGTGGAAGCGCGTATGGCTAGACCTGAATTATTGGTTGAAATGAGTGTGATTGCGGCAAAAAAATAACGCTTTATAGACAAAAGTAGCAACTCCTTAACTATTATCTAGGGTTAAACGTTTTCGTAAACCTTAATGAGGACTTTCTCTTGTGCTTGCCAATTGGCATGTTCTCGTGCAGATAATGCATTTTTGGATAATCTATTGTAGAGTTCGTTATCTGATAAAAGGGTGTTGAGCGCTTTTGAAATATTTTCAGGTTCAATACTATCAATCAAAACAGCTACTTCATCTTTACTGTTAAAAGAAACATATTCCGGGTAGGTCATCGCTATTTGCGGTACACCAGAGTGCATATAGTCAAAGAACCGATTAGCTAGAGAGTGCCAATGGCTTAATCCTGCTTTAGCGAATAAGGTTAGTCCTATGGTTGCGCCACAGGTGTATACTCTCAAATCTTCTGGTTCAACAAAGCCCCAAAACTGTATTTTTTCTTCTAACCCTAATTTTTTGGATTGCTCTTTTAACTGCGGTAAAATGTCGCCATCTCCACAAACGTATAACTGACAATCTACGTTTTGCATTGCCGTAATTAACTCTTTTAATCCGCGGCCATGATTTACGGCCCCTTGGTATAAAATGTATGGAATAGATGTATCACATTTGTTGGGTGAATCTCTTAAAATTGTAGCGTTGCGTACAATATGGAAATCAACGTTATACTCATCTTTAAATAAATCAGCATAACCTTGCGAAACCGTAATTGCCGCATCCACTCTAGGTAGTGCGAATTTTTCAATCGCTTTCCAAAAGCGTTTTATACTTGGCCGGTTTACTATTTCTTCTTGTTCGGTAAAATACTCATGCGCATCATACACCACTTTTGAGCCTTTTACTTTGGCTACCCAAATTGCCGGAAAAATGGTGTCTAAATCATTGGCATTAATAATATCGTAATGATTGAAAAGTAAATGAAAAAATAACCGAATATTATATTCTGCGTAAAAAAGAAAAGAACGCTCAAACCAACAATTTAACCGTAATCTATGAAATGGTTTATCGTCTAGTGGGTAAGATGAATTTCGTTTTCTACCAATTAAAGTTACGTCATAACCAGCTTCAACCAAAGCCGTACAGATGCGATTCATCCTTTGGTCTTGATGCAAGTCATTCGTAACTAAACTGGCTATTTTCTTCATGCTACTTTTTAAGTTCCCCCTTGGAGGAGGGGGATAAAGGGGGATTGATTATTTCTTCTTTCCAATTCAAAGATAATTCCACATTTTGTCCATCAATAATAACAAATGGAGCTGGAAATGGCGGAAAGTATGTTGCCCTTACATACCTGTCAATCTTTTCCTCATCCCAACTCAAATCGATTTGTTTGATGTCGTTGATTTCGCTACGTAAATGAAAGTTTTGTGGCCGTAAATTGTAAAATGATTTTTGTGATTTCGTGGTGTAATTTCCAGTAAGGATATCTGAAATTGAATCCTTAAATAATGAAATGGATTTCTGTGTCGTTTTTTGGTGAAGCGTTGAAACGGTTTCCGTACTGGATAATGGAAATCGAGACTCAAATAAAATAGCGCCAGAGTCGATACCGCTTTCCAGAACATGCAACGTAGTTCCAAATTCTTTTGCGTCATCAATTATGGCAAAAGAAAACTGGTTGCATCCTCGGTATTCAGGTAATGGAGCCATGTGTAAATTAATGGCTAGTTTTTTTGCGTAATCAATGTGTTTTTGGAGAAGGATTTCGTGGTATTGTACCGATATTAAAAAGTCAATTTCTGGGACTTTTGATAACTCATCAGCGCTGTTGAGTATTTGAATATTATTCGATTTAGCTAATTGGATTACACTTTTATCGGTGCTATTTAATTTTCGGTCGTTTGATATAACGGCCACTAGTTCTATATCTAATTTTACGGCATTATTTAATAGGTAATTCAAAGCGCTATACCCGACCTCTTTACTCCCTAAAAATGCAATTTTATTCATGTGAACGCTTAAATTCTCCGTGTTTCAAAAGTATGTATTTGACTCGGTTTTTTACTATGGAGTTTCTAACGAATTTCATCCAATAACTTTTTAAATCAAATGAGATTTTTCTATAGATGATATTTATTTTTGAATACAGATTTTAGATATGAGCATGCAACAAAATATTTCTTTAAAACCATTCAATACTTTTGGAATTGATGTGAAAACAAAATTGTTTTTAGAGTGGAATTCTGTTAAGGATGTAGTCGAGTATGCGAAATCTGAGGAATTAAAATCGCATAATAGGTTAATTTTAGGAGGTGGAAGTAACATGCTTCTCACCGAAGATTTTGACGGGTTAGCTATCAAAAATAATATTTTAGGTAGGGAATTGATTTCTGAATCCGGTAACGATGTTATTGTAAAGATTGGTGGTGGTGAAGTGTGGCATGATATCGTGCTGTGGACCATTTCTCAAGGTTGGAATGGCATGGAAAATATGTCGCTAATTCCTGGAAGTATGGGTGCTGCGCCAATTCAAAATATTGGAGCTTACGGAATAGAATTGAAAGATGTTTTTGTGGAGCTTGAAGCCATTGATTTAAGTACAGGAGAACAAAAAACCTTTTCTTTAGAAGAATGTGAGTTTGGATATAGAAATAGTGTTTTTAAAAATTTTTATAAAGGGAAGTACGTCATTGTATCTGTGACTTTACGATTGAGTAAGGAAGAGAATTTCAATACCAAGTATGGGGCAATATCCCAAGAGTTGGAAATTGCCGGAGTTACCAAACTATCTGCAAAAGCGATATCCAATGCGGTAATTACTATTCGGAAAAGTAAATTACCTGACCCAAATGAATTAGGGAATTCTGGTAGCTTTTTCAAAAACCCAATTATTCCGGTATCTCAATATGAAGAAGCTAAATATGATTATCCTGCATTACCTAGTTACCCTGCGGGTGACGGCTTAGTGAAAGTACCTGCTGGTTGGTTAATTGACCAATCTGGTTGGAAAGGAAAGCGTATTGGAAATTGTGGGGTTCATACCAAGCAAGCGTTGGTTTTAGTAAATTACGGTGGTGCTACAGGAAATGAGATTTTTCAATTATCAGAAGACATTATTGCCGATGTAATCCAAAAATTTGGAATTGAGTTAGAGCGTGAAGTGAATGTTTTTTAGCTAAAACAGCCACGAATGCATGAATTAGGGATGAGCCTTGATTCGCGCATTCGTGGCTGTTTTATTTGTGCTTGAATAAATTACTGTGCTAGTAAGAACAATTCAAAATAAATTGAAGCACCACTTAAACAGCAATCCGACATTAGTTGGATGAGAAATTAGAAGCTCATTCTTAAATTCATCGTAAGGCTTCTGCCCGGTCTAGGAATACTATTCCAATCAAGGTGATCCCAGTAATTATTATCAAAAAGGTTAGTTACACCAACTGTGGCCGACCATTTTTGGTTCCATAAGGTAAAAGGTGCTTGCCCGTAAATATTAAAAATTCCGTAGGCTGGAGTAACTGTTTCGCCCGCATTTAATCTTGGTTGGTTTTGCATTGCAGCTAAAATTGATTCTAATCTGAACTCTATTTTTTTATATACATAACCAATTTTGGTGGTGTTTTGAAAAGGAGGAATCATTTGTAACGGAGTGTTTTCATTATCTAAACCATAGCTAAACTGTGAAGAGTTTTGAAATTTTAAAACTTTGAAAAGTGAGGTGCTAATATTTACTTCAAATCCGGAAATAGAAGCGGATTCAATATTTTCATAAATCTTAACTCCATTTGAGCCAATGGTCATTCCGTCATATAAAGAATCCACGTTTCCAATAATGTAATCTTGAAATTGGTAATGGAATAATTTTGTTTCAACCCGGGTTTTATTTTTTGACCAAGCCGCACCTACCGTAGCTTTTATAGCTTTTTCTTTCAATAAGTCAGGTAATCCAATGTAATCATACCCATCCATACTATTATATAGGTAGTAACCAAAACCTTCCGAGACCGTTGGCTGTCTTTCAGCATAACCTAATTGTGCAAAAAGGTTCCAAGTTTTATCAACCTTATAAGAATAAGAAATATCACCACTTCCTAATAAATAAGTGGAAGGGGTAGTCCCGTCTTGACCAATTGCTTCTAATTGTTTTAATCCGAATTCGCTAAAAACCTTACTGGTTACATATTCAAATTTGGTGCTGTATTTTAATGTCGACTTATTATTAATTTTAAACTCATCGGCTACTAAAACAGAACCTGAATGACGTTTAACATCAGGCCAAGTAATCATATACATTACTGGTTCTTCTGGTCTAGTTGGGTCGTTTGGGTACATTTTCATATCCGCAAATGAGGTGTTATGATAATAATCTGGATTGATCATTATTTTATGCCTGTTACCTACATAAAACTCTGCTTTAGCATAAGCTCCGTACGTATCGCTATATCCAGGCATATCCATGTGCATAGGAACGTATTCTCTTTTGGTATCATCCATAATATGAGTGATGCTATTGCCGTAAGCTTTAAGTAATATTTTTCCGTTGGTTATGTATTTTTGATAACTCAGAGAGTAAATTCTACCACCTGCAAATGATACGTCCATCGGTAAAGCTGGGTAGCCAACATTGTATGCGTCATCATAAATAAGTTGTGCTTTTAACACTTGAGTATTGGAAATCATCCAACTTGCAGATAAGGCGAAATTCACCTTTTCAAATTGCGTGTATAGAATTTCATCACCACCACCGGCTTTGTAATTGTTAAATTTTTGGTAGTTGGCATTAAGGTTAATAGCCCAAAGACTGTCACCGTAGTTTAAATTGAAATCGGTTAGGCGGCCGTTACCATTGGTTTGGTATCCGAGACCTGCAGAGCCATTGAATTGTTTGTTGTTGTCGAATTGAGGCCCTTTGGTTTGAAAATCAAATCCGCCACCTATATTAGAGCCTTGACCAGCGGTATTGTTATTAGATGAAACGGTGATAGATTCTAAATTATTAGAAGAGACATAAGAACTTACTGGATCCATTTTGTCGGTACAGGCACCAAAAATTTTCATTCCGTCAATGGTCATACTTAATTGACCGGATGACATTCCACGAAAAGTGGGTTCTGCAGCGTAATTTCCGCGTCTAATTAGACTTACACCTTGCAGACTTTCAATTACTTCATCTGTTCTTTGGCCTGGTAAGGCATTAAAGTTTGTCGTTGATTTGGAGGTGCTATCTGAAAGGATCGTGATTCCTTCTAAATCGATTGCGCTTTTCAACGAATCATTTACGATTACTTTAGCCGTTTCTTGAGAATAGCTATAGGAATGCAATACCATTCCTACAGCTAATAAAATCCCAATTTTTGATAAATTGCTCAATGTTTACCTATTGAAAAGTTATGTCAAAGTATTGATCTAATTTAATTGAATCACCGTTAGCGGTTTTGAAATTTAAATTGATTTTCCAGTAACCAGTCATTGTAAAGTTTACAATACCTGTATACATTCCTGCACCCATTGAAACAGGGTCAACGTTATTAGGAGAACCATGATTCATGCTAGGCATCTCTGGTTCCATTTCCATTACATACCCTTCTACAGCCGGGAAACTCATCATAGATTCTTTTTTGTAGATTCCGAACATGATATCATTTAATCCAATTATAGGATCAACAGGGTCTATTCTTGTAACAAATAATTTTGCAGAATCATACTCTGAAATGAAAGTGATTAATCTAGGCTCATCTTTTTCTACTACAGTAATAGGTAGAGAAGCAATTCCTTCTTGACCGTTTACGTGATTGTGTACGGTAACATTAAATGTCCAGCTACCGGTAGCGGTAGTAGGCATAATAAATACTGCAGCTCCTTTAAAAGTATTTGTTCCTGCTTCTACAGCCGTTCCAGGGTTTTCAACGGGACAAGTATGCATCATCATTCCCATATCCATCATTGGCACAAATTCGATATGTGCATCGGTAAGTTGAGTGCTACGGTTTGCAGAATCGAAAAGTGCAATATGAATTCTGTTGTAACCAACAAATAGGTCATCTTCAGCGTAAATTTTTGCGATTGCACCAGCACCAACAACTTCCGTCTCGCCTATGTAAATTAAATCAGCATAAGGATCAGTTGGAGTTACCACTGGCTCATCTGTTTTATCACAACTTCCAAGTGTAAAGGCTGCTAATGCAAGTACTAGTAATGTATATAGTTTAAATTTTTTCATCAGTAAAATATTTTGATTGATAGAGAGGTATACTCTCCTTAAAAAGTAGACTTGGAGCCTACGTAAATTGAGATTTTGTGTGAAATCTTTACATTGAATAATAAGAGGAAAACACTTAATTATATTCTCCTCCTATTCAATTTTTTAATCATTGATATTATGATTTTTGATTGCTTGTTTAAGTATTTCAAGTGTAGAAAAATATAACCCGTTTTAACACTTTGGTAAAGCACTACAACCCGTGTTTAGAAATGAAAAACTGTCAAAAAATTCATTTCAAATAGATTAAAATAGAAATCTTAAAATTTGCAATAGAAGATATTTCGTAGAATAACCACAAATCATAATAAATGAGCAAGAATGCTCATAAATGAATTATGCCTGAGGAGGGTGAAAAATGCTTTGCCCTTTGAGGTAAGAGTAACTTACGCCAAAATAGGTGTTGTGAGTAATTGCATAACTTAGGGGTTGATGCAATTCAGAATCATTTGAAGAAGGGAAAAGTTGAATTTCGTTTAAATAAAGTGTGTTTGGTGATTCTATTGGATTTGATTGATCCGAAGTAATAATTTGCTTTTTTAGGTGACAAGAACCTAAACAATTCAATTCTGGTTTGTCCGTGTTTTCACAAAATTCATCTGTGATTTTAGCCGTGTTCAATTCATAGTTTACCCATACCGCAGTATTGTATACTTGCGAAAACAAGAATAAACTTAAAAGAAAAATGCCAAACGGCTTGAACATAGTTACACTAATTATGTAACAAATGTAAGGCTCAAAGTGATGCAAGGCAATGGGTAGGTATCAGAAAAAAGGATGATAAAAGTCAGGGAATTAATAGAATCAGTTCAATGAATTAGGTTGTGATTATGTTATGTTTGTTTTTTAATCAAAAAAGCACCTTATGAAACCAGTACTTACCTTTCTCCTATTTAGTTTGTTTTTTATCCCTAGCCTGTTTTCACAGGAAATGGAAGAATATGAAGATATTGATGTTACGAAGACGGAACAATTTACTTTGGAAAAGAAGGAGGGCGAATTTGGTTCTTATGAAGTTGGTGAACATTTTATTTATATAACTAAGATAAAAAAATCTGAACAATTAATAATTACTTTGTTTGATTCAGAAATGAAGATTGAGGATGAAGTTATTATTGGTTTTGATGCTTTTGAGGGTACAGTAGTTGATGGAATAGTATTTAATGAAAGGTTATTTATTCGGTCGGTAAATATTGTAATGGATAATTCACGTGATGTGTATTTATATCAAGTTGATTTGAACGGTTTAGAATTACTAGAGGTTGTTAAGTTAAAAAGCTCTCCTGCTGTTACGATAACAAAAAAAAATAAGCATCATTACAACAACCCAAGTACTTGGCGTTATGATATAGGAGTCGACCTAGAAATTTTTTGGGTTGACGCCAATTACCTTTATTCAATTGAACATCGTGTAAATGAAGAGGGAGAATTATTAAACGATATTTTTATTTATAATAAGGGTTTGGAATTAGTTTCGAATCATTTAGGGGTTAGGTTTTCTACTGACCAATTTATTGATAACGTTAATTTTATTGAAGGAATAGGAGTTTTCTGTATTATCTCTGATCAAGTTGCTACGAAAAAAATTATTGACTTAAATCGGAAGTTGGTGAAATTGGATGGCGAAGACATTAAG
>CAXMPG010000090.1:0-37099 GCA_964195485.1 uncultured Desulfobacterales bacterium | reverse complement strand
GGCTTTTTAATTTTAGATAGTTGAAGTAATTCACCTTATTCATTAACGACATTACCCTAAGTTACCTAGGTGTAAATGCAGGTCTTTTTACGGAATACTTTTCCTTTTTATACTATTTAAAAGGAAGAAAGTTACCATGATTCAAAAAAAAAAGTGATTATAATGAAACAAAAACTTTTGACTATCAATTAGTTACACTAAATAAAAATGTATTTGGTAATTCGGGAAGTTTTATGAAGTAGATTTGCGACATTCTTTAATATAGATGGAATTATCGTATGTAAAAATGTGGAAACATATAGTTACGTGATTCTTCATCAATAATATGCACATTAATATACCACATCAATGTCTCATTAATTTGAACACTCAATAACAGTAATGAGATGCTCTACCTCAATATTCACAATGCAATTATAAGTAATAGTTTATAATTATTAACTATAAAGTCAAACAAAAATTTAATATTATGCTAAATCACACTAAAATATTTTTCGCAATCCCGGTCTTTATGCTGCTTACAGTAGCAACTTTAGGACAAGGTATTAATCTTGGCACGGCTGAGAATTTTATGATTTTCTCTTGTAGTGGCGCTATATCCAATACTGGAGCCTCTAATGTTACAGGAGATATTGGCACCAATCTAGGCGCTATTACCGGTTTTGGAACTTCCACAGTAAATGGGTCTTTTTATATTGTGGATACGGTAACCACTCAAGCAAAAAATGATGTCATTACTGCTTACAATCAATTAGTTGCTATTCCAGCAACGGTTACTACACATGCCGCTGCATTTGGAGGGGGTGAGACTCTTGCTCCTGGTGTATACCATTTAGCGGGTGCAGGGTCCATAGCTGGAAACCTAACACTTGATGCCTTAGGGGATTCGTGTGCGCAATTTGTTTTTAGATTTGGAGGCGCGTTTTCAACGGGTGCAGCTTCCACTATTACTTTGATTAACGGAGCCCAAGCATGTAACGTGTTTTGGGTAGCAGAAGGTGCTATTGGCTTAGGTGCAACAACAATAATGAAAGGAACTTTATTAACTAATTCAGCGGCAATTTCTATTGCTTCTGGCTGTGATGTTGAAGGAAGAATGCTTGCTATAGTAGGCGCAATTGCTTTTGGTCCAGCAACAGGTGTTATTCCAGCCTTGTCTTGTTCCTCGTATGTAGCTCCCTATACTACTAATTGCTGCAGTCCTGATTTCGGAGAAACACTTAATTTTACTGTTTTCACCAGTAGTGGAGGAGTAACAAACTCAGGAGCATCTAGTTTTACAGGCGATATAGGATCAAACCTTGGTGTTTCAACCGGTTTTGGAACCTCATCAATAAACGGTTCTTTTCATAACTCAGATGCAGTAACCGCTAGTACAAAAATTGATTTGACAAACCTACACAATAAGCTTATTGATTATTCGTCCACTAATTATTCCCATACTCCAGCATTTGGTAGCGGAGAAATATTAACTAAAGGAGTATACGACATAGTTGGCGCTGGATCATTAGCTGGAGTAATTACACTAGATGCGCAGAATGATAGCAATGCTATTTTTATTTTTAGGTTCGGAGGAGCATTTGCCGTTGGCGCAGCTTCTCAAATTCAATTAGTAAATATGGCCGCATCTTGTAGTGTGTTTTGGGTAGCAGAAGGTGCAATTTCTGTTGGTGCTGGAAGCATCATGAAAGGTACTTTTCTTGCTCACAATGGCGCCATTGCAATGCTAGCAGGTGGCAGCCTAGATGGAAGATTATTGTCTACCGGTGGCGCAATTACTATTGACATATTAAATGCTGATAATTCTTCCAGATGTAAAGTGCCTTCAATTGATACTATTACCACATCATGGAATGGATCTGTAAATACGGATTGGTTTACGAGTGGTAATTGGGATGAAGGCACACCAAATTCAAACACCAATGTGGTAATTCCATCTGGCCTAATTAATATGCCAATAATCTCTTCCCCTTCTGCAAAATGTAAAGACTTAGATATTAATGCTTTTTCAAGTTTAACCCTCATTGGGTCAAACGGAATTGAGGTGTATGGCGACTGGACGAATAATGGAGTTTTTAATGGCAGTGAAGGCAGCATAACATTAAAAGGAGCACTTTTTAATAGCGTATCTACGCAACGCTTCGCTAATCTTACTATAGATAACATAAGTCTGACTACCATTGCTTCTGGTAGTATTGAATTAACAGGAACATTAGATATCGTATCTGGAGAATTTAACACGAATAATGCCCTAACGCTAATTTCAGACTCCTTAGGTACGGCCAGAATAAATGAAATCCCTACCAATTGTAATTATACCTTAGACATGTATGATAGTTGGGGAGATGGATGGAATCGTAGCGACTTAACTGTGCTAATTGATGGGGTTTCCATTGGTGAATTTAAAGCTATTGGCCTACACTCTCAAAGCAGCTTTTACGTAAGTAGCGGATCTAGCATTCAACTACAATATAGTGCAGGTGTTTTTGAAAATGAAAACTCCTATATTTTAAAAGATGGATCTGGGAATACTTTATTTTCTGATGGACCTACTCCATCTGTGGGGTCTAACGTTTACACGACTATTGCAAACTGTAGTTACGTGAACCCTATTTCTGGTAACATTACTACGCAACGCTATGTAAATACGGGTGGTACGAGCTGGAGGTTTTTAACTTCTCCAGTCTCTGGTGCTACAATTGCTGATTTTAACGATGATTTTTCTACCACTGGCTTTCCAGGATCTGATTATCCGTCTTACCCTTCGGCAGCGAACACTTGGCCTTCAATTTATTTTTATGACGAAACTATGAGTGGCGTGGAAGACAGTGGGTTTGTTGCGGTAACCGACACAAATAATACACTCTCTGTAGGACAAGGTATATGGGCTTGGGTATGGGCTGGAAACACGACTAATGTAACGCAACCATTTACCTTGGATTTAGAAGGCCCAGCAAATACTGGACCGGTTGAATTGCCAATAACATATACCAACACTGGAAGTATAAGCGATGATGGTTGGAACATGGTTGGAAACCCGTATCCGTCTGCTATAGATTGGGATTCTCCTGGAATCACTAAAACAGGAATGAATTCAGCTATTTATATTTGGAATCCGGACTTAGGCCAATTTGCAACCTATGTTTTTGGAATTGGAACAAATGGAGGCTCAAAACACATAGCTTCTTCTCAGGCTATTTGGCTTCAAAGCAACTCTGTAGGGGCATCTGTACATGTTACAGAATCAAGTAAGACACCACTTGGAGCAACATTTTTTAAAAGAGATAAATCAGGCTATTTATCCATAGAAGCAACTAATAGTGACGGCAAAGATGAAGCCATAATTCGCTTCGAATCAAACGCAACTAACAGTTTTGATGGCGTATTTGACGCTTTAAAAATGCAATCCGTCAATCCATTATTACCATCTATTTCAACGCTATTAAATGATTCGGTTGAGTTCTCTATTAATCAGTTACCAAAACAAGAAATAAGCATTCCATTAAAAGTAACTTGCGGAGCAAGTGGAGTGCACCAAATAAGATTTAATGGAGTAAGTAATTTCTCTAATTCTAGCTGTATATTATTAGAAGATTTGTTTACCGGATTAATATATGATTTGAGAACTAACAATTCTATTTCAGTATCTATTTCGGACACTACAACTATAGCTAGGTTCCTAATAAAGTTTGGAGCGGAGACGGTTACCTCAATAGTTAATGCTAGCTGTAATGGCTTAAGCGATGGTACTGCAGTAATTACTAAAAACAGTCCGAATCCATTTGCTGTAACTTGGAAAGATGATCAAAATAATATTATATCCACACAAACAACTGTTTTAGACTCGGATTCAATCCATAATATACCTGCAGGAATTTACTTTATAGAAACCATAGATAATGTTTGCGGACACCTTTATGATTCGGTGGTGGTAGATGAGCCTTTACAAATTGTAGCGGACTTTACTAGCTCATCAGACACAATAGATTTAGCAAGTGGAGGACATGTAAAGTTCACTAGCCAATCTAGTAATGCTAATTATTATAATTGGGATTTTGGAGACTTCAACTACTCGACTAAACAAAACCATACCCATCAATACACACAGGCAGGAGTATTTAATGTTGCACACATTGCCTACCAAACACCAACATGTTTCAGTTCTGTTTATAAAGAAATTACAGTTTTAGACCTATCAACATCATTTGGTAGTCAGAAAGAAATAAACGACACCAAAATTTGGGTTAACAACAATACTCTTTCCGTAAAACAAGATAATATTCAAGCTATTTACATCCGAAATATTCTTGGGGTACTTATTTTTTCTTCAAAAGAGCCAACTAATCAACAGCAGTTTAATCTATCTAATTTAAGCTCTCAAACATTAATTGTAACCGTTCAAACTGAAAAGAGTTTTAATACTTCAAAAATCATATTCATTAACAACTAAAAGTGTTAAAACAAGCAGATTAAGTGTACTAACATTTTAAAAGTAAGCATACGTTCTATTCTCAGTTTCATGTAAATAAAACGTATGCTTATAAGCGATGCAAATTATTTAAGCTAATAACTATGGCATGTTTAAGCAGGATTAACTTCGAATGTGTTGATAGAGATCAATTTAAAAAACACAATGGCAAACAAAACATCGAACTGGAAGAGCAATTAATAGTAAAAAAAACATGATTATACAAAAACCACTTCAGTGCAAGCCATCAATTAATTATTAGGCAAATTTTTGACTAAATCGTTCAATTCCTGTTTTAAGTCCAACCAAATATCATTAAAGCAATAAATTGTTCTATTTTGGGAAAAATGCCTATTTTGAGAAAAATGCCTATTTTGAGAAAAAATGCCTATTTTGAGAAAAAAAAGTTTAATCGGGTAAAACCAAATCATATTTATAAAATTGGAAGGATTTAAAATATTCATTGCAGAAGACGATAAGTTTTATGGTCAAATCTTAAGTCATCACTTAAAACTAAATCCGGATTACGAAGTTAAAATTTTTGATTCGGGTAAGAAATTAATGGCTGCTCTATACCAAAAGCCAGATGTCATTACTTTAGATTATTCTTTACCAGATTATAATGGGAGCCAACTTTTAGAAATATTGAAGAAGGAATCTCCCGATACGGAAATTATTATCATTTCGGGACAAGATAATATTTCTACCGCGGTAGGGCTACTAAAACATGGAGCCTATGATTATTTGGTAAAGGATGATGATACGAAAAGTCGACTATGGAAAATTATTATTCACATCCGTGAAAACCGTGAGTTAAAAAAAGAACTTAATTATTTACGAAAAGAAGTAAAAAAGAAATACAACTTTGAAAAAAGTATCAAAGGCAATAGTCCGGGAATCAAAAAAATATTTGGCCTAATTGAGAAAGCAATTAAAACCAATATTACAGTTTCTATTAAAGGGGAAACCGGGACAGGCAAGGAAGTAGTCGCCAAAGCTATACACTATCACTCAGACCGAAGCAAGCTGCCATTTGTAGCTATAAACGTATCTGCAATTCCAAATGAATTAATTGAAAGTGAGCTATTTGGCCACGAAAGAGGCGCTTTTACAGGAGCTCAAAGTAGGAGAAAAGGAAAGTTTGAAGAATCAGGTAAGGGAACCATTTTCTTAGATGAAATTGCCGAAATGAACCTCAATATGCAAAGTAAATTGCTTCGCGTACTACAAGAGCGTGAGGTTGTGCGTATTGGTGGTAATGAAACAGTTAAATTACACTGTCGAATTATTGTTGCCACCCATAAGAATTTAGCAGATGAGGTAAAGGCGGGTACTTTCCGTGAGGATCTATATTACCGCTTGTTAGGTCTACCTATTGAGGTTCCTTCTTTACGTGAACGTAAAGAAGATGTACTTGTATTAGCTAAGCATTTTATTACGGAATTTTGCAAAGAATCAAATATCAAAGTCAAATCTTTATCCGAAAAATCAAATGCGAAATTATTAGCATATTCCTATCCAGGAAACATTAGAGAGTTACGTGCGGTTTTAGAGCTAGCTGTGGTACTGGCCGATGAAGAAGTTATTGGTCATGAAAACATCAACTTCTCATCTTCTAATCCTTTAACTGAATTAGCCTTAGAGGAGAAATCATTAAAAGAATATAACGAAGTAATTATTCACCATTTTTTAAATAAATATAATAATAACGTTACAGAGGCTGCTAAAGCTCTGAAAATAGGCAAGTCTACAGTCTATAGAATGTTAAAAGAAGGCGATTTTTAATGGGGTGAATTATAAAAAAAATGAAAGTAGTAATTTTCATAGATTTCTAATTTAAAAAGGCCAAACTGTTATAGTTTTGATAAATCATATTCTCGAACCAAATGAAAATAAACTGGTGTATATAAGCATCAACAAATATTCGAATTAAAAGATCTTCCATTCAAACCATTACTTTAAACATATAGAACATGTTTTTAACATATTTAGGTACAGATACTCCTAATTGTATAGATAACTAAATATGTTTGCGCTTTCGAAGCAAATGGAGGAAAAGTAAAATCAGTTTGATGAAAGTCAAACCGTAATCATTAACATTATAATCAAGGATCAATTTGAATGAGAATGAAATATTAAAACGCGAAAACAAGCGCGAAAAAAAAGCTCGCAAACAAGCGGAAGCTATTATAGCGTCTAAGAGTATAGAATTGTTTGAAAGCAACAAAAAACTATTAGCGTTAAATCAAAACTTAGAATCTGAAATTGAAAAGCGGACACAAGAAGCAGCCCAAAAAGAAATTGAGTTTAAAAGCTTGGTAGATAGTACTACTGAATTTTTTTTTAAGATAAACTTACAGGGTACTTTTATATACGTTAACCCTTCGATGATAAAGGTTTTGGGCTTTTCAGAAAAAGAACTAATAGGAAAGCACTTCTCTGAGCTTATACATCCAGACCATCTAAAATCTATCGAGAATCTATATCTCGAACAAATAACGCAGTTATCTGAAAACTCGGTAATAGAATTTCCAGTTATAACCAAAAACGGACGACATTTATGGGTTAATCAATCGGCAACTTTAGTTATTCGCAAGGGCATACCTTTACATTTCATGGTTTTATCTCATGATATCACAAAAGTAAAATTAGCCCAAGATGCTGTAGCTCAAAGTGAAGAGAAATACCGTGGAATTATGGAAAATCTAGAGTTAGGTATTTTGGAAGTCGATAACAATGGCAAGGTTTTAAAAGCCTATTCTCAATTTTGTAAATTAACGGGCTATTCAGAAGAAGAATTAATTGGAAATTCTGCCTCCGATTTATTATTATCAGATGAAGGAAAAGCTATTTTAAGCAAAAACATTCATGAGCGAAACAATGGTAAATCAAGCGTATACGAAATTCCAATTATTAAAAAAGACGGGAGTAAAGTATGGATAATTACTAGTGGTGCGCCATTTTATAATTTAGATGGAAAGCAAATGGGTACGTTGGGTATTCACTTAGATATTTCCGATCGTATGTCAATTGAATTAGAACTTCAAGACACCAAAAAGAAAGCCGAAGAGCTGGCTAAAGTAAAGGAGCTATTTCTGGCAAATATTAGTCATGAAATTCGAACACCAATGAATGCTATTATTGGAATGGCGGAATTGTTGGAGAACTCAAGGCTGGATAGGAAACAAAATAAGTACGTTTCAGCTATTCGTTCCTCTTCTAAGAACTTATTGGTGTTGATAAATGATTTACTTGACTTTTCTAAAATAGAATCGGGTAAGCTAATAATTGAAATTATTCCATTTCATTTAAAAGACCTTATTATAAAAGCAAAAGAGTTATTAGACCCGAAAGCAGATGAAAATGGTGTTCGAATTTCGTATAATATCGATCCAGATTTACCTAAATACTTATTAGCCGACCCTACTCGTTTAGGACAAATACTGATTAACTTGGTAGGTAATGCCGTGAAATTCACCACCGATGGAAATGTATATATATCAGCTAAACAAGTAAAAAGTAAAGCAAACATAAAGTCCGTACTTTTTGAGATTAAGGATGAAGGTATTGGTATTTCAGATTCTGAAATGTTGGGCTTATTTGAGAACTTTACGCAAGCAAACCAAACTACGGCAAGAATTTATGGAGGTACTGGATTAGGACTTTCCATTAGTCATAAAATAGTTAACTTAATGGGTGGTAAACTAGAGGTTTTTAGTCAGAAAGGAAAAGGTGCTACCTTTTATTTTACACTAGAATTAGAGGAAGCCATCGGCACCATTGAATTGGGTAAAGATTTATATAGGATTCGAGAAAACTTTCATGAATCTGAAATTTTGTTGGTAGAAGACAATCCTGTTAATGTTTTAATTGCTAAAACTAATTTAGAGAATTGGAACTGTAAAGTGGATGTGGCTATAAATGGAAAAGAAGCCATTGAAAGACTAATAGTCAAGAAATACAATTTAGTCCTAATGGATATGCGCATGCCTGTCATGGGAGGAATTGAGGCTACACTAATCATCCGAAAACAACTCAAACTAGATGTTCCTGTAATTGCGGTTACCGGAAACGCGATTAAGGGCGATGAACAAAAATATTTAAAGGAGGGTATGGATGATTATTTATCTAAACCCTTTGAGCAAATTGATTTAAATAAAATTTTAGCTAAGTGGTTAAAGCTACAATCAGTACACGAAGAAAACCTTATTGATACAAGTGGCTTAAACGCTATGGGAGATGCGTCATTTGTGACTATGATGATTAAGTTATTTATAGAGGAGACCACTAAAGACTTAATCACACTTGAACAAGCGGTAGAAACTAATAATTTCATTTTAATTAAATCAGTTATGCATAAAATCAAACCTTCTATAAAATACGTATGTATTGACCGACTTTATAACGAGCTGAGGCGAATTGAAAGCTGGATCCAAGGGGATGCTTTATTTCTAAATAAAACGCAACATTTCATCTCCAGTTTAAAAGTGGTAATTCAGCAATTGGGGCAAGCTTAAAATTCCCAAAATAGGAAAGGTGGCTCATTACCGAACACAACATCACTACGATTTTTTCTTAGATATTCTTTTTCAGGTAGTTATATTATTGGCATAATTTAGGATTACATAATTCGAAATAAAAATTGAATTATGTGTTTTGTTAAATGAAAGCTAGTTAATATGGTGTCTCACCTTTTAGGTACCATGAACTTTATACGGAGATCACATTCGCTTAATAGAAGAATCCAAAAGCATTTTTAAGTCTGCTTTTTTTATGCTACAACATGTCAAACTAAAGAACAATGTGGTTAGCCTGAATTTGACTAAAGGCATTCAATATAAACTGTCAATGCGCATAAAATTATAAGTTCATGAGCACGAAAATTTTTATTGTAGAGGACAACCTGTTTTACGGAATGTTACTAAAAACAGAAATAGAGAAATCTGTACAAGGCGAAATAGAAATGTTTCAAACAGGCGAAATGTTTTTGATTAACTTAAAACGCAACCCAGATATCGTAATCCTTGATTATCATTTAGGGACCATGAACGGAGTGGATTTATTAAAGCAAATAAAAACCGAATACCCCAAAGTCCGAATCATTTTATTATCAGCACAAGAAAGTATGAATGTAGCAGTTCTCTCATTAAAACATGGAGCGTATGAGTATATAGAGAAAAACATTTATGCTTTTCCACGAATATCTTATCTGATTCGTGAAATTCAGATGGAAATCGCCAACAAAAAAGAGAATAGAATAAACAACCAAATTATTTACTCTATACTTACGCTCGGATTGATTACGTTGTTATTTTTAAATTAAAAAATCATGAATTTAATAAGAATAACCATCATAATTTGAAGCATATTTATTTTCGCTTCTTGTTCCTATCAAAATATTTCTTTAACGAATCGTACGGATAATTTAGATTAATTAATGCGTTCGGATACCACTTACCAGCATGTTGTTGGAATAGACGGTAAATTAAGCGTAAGCGTTTGGAATCATGAAAATATGAGTATTGGCTCTTTATTTGGAATCTCTAACTCTAACGAAGTATATGGAAGGCGGATTTTGGTAGATATAAATGGCGATGCTATGTTACCAAAACTTGTAAAAGTAACCTTAGCTGGTTTAACCATACTAGAGGTTAATGATACTCTCTCTCTCTCTCAATTGTATAGTAAAATATTAGTAGCTCCAATTATTGTAGTGAAAGTTCAAAAAAGAGCTATTAGCATTTTAGAAGAAGTTAGCGCACCTGGGAAATATATTCTTGAAAAGGAAACCAACATTCTTACAGAGTTACTTGCAACTGCGCAGGGTTTCGAGTTTTATGCTGATAAGGAAAATATCTTATTGTTGAGAAGCAATAAGACATATAGGATTGACTTTACTGTACTTGAAAATAACAATTATCGTTCAAAGTGGAGATGCTATTAGCGTTCCAACCAGTGGGGGTAAAATGGTAGATAAAAGAGCGCCTACCTTAATCGCATTTGGGATTGCAATAACAGCTATCGCAGTGCTGATATCACTAATCCAATAAAACTATCAATGGTGCAAGGAATATTACGACAAATAAGACCAATTTTAGCAGGGTTACCATTGATTGGGTTTATATTCATACTGTCTTTGGTGATAGCTAAACAAATCATTAAATATAGTCCTGAACGTCATTTAACGATTTGCAAAATATAGTTAGACACCCGTAAATATGGAGTGTCTAATAACATGCTGTATTAAGATTATGATATTTTCACCTCAGAAAACAAGATTGAAACGGAAGCAAAAATTTTAGAATCTAATTTATTAGTAAAACGGGCTTTAGATAAGGTTAAATTCAATAACCAAATTAAAAGAATTGGTAAAATAAAAACCACTAACTGATATAAAAATAGTCCATTTTCATTACAGTCTGTGATGAATAACAATTTGTTATACGATGGCACCTTTGAAGTGATAATGATGATTGCTTCTTTAATTGTATTGGCTTTAACAGCTTCCCGTTCTTTCGCTATTAGGTTCTTGCTAATTATGGGTGTTTTAATCCTACAAACGGACAAAAAAACTCAAAATCATTATGCTTATTGGAGTAGCACTTGCGGTTCCCGCGATATTAAAATTTGTAATTTTCAAAGATGATGGTGGATTAAATGAAGGTATTATTCGCGAACCGTTCTTTGGATTCGGGTTCATGCGAATCAATTACACGGACTATTTTGAGAGTTTAAACACCTACGCAGCTAAGATGACGCACAATACATTTATGCAAGTTTTAATGAACCTTGGCTTTGTAGGTTTCTTTGTGGCTTTTTGGCAGTTAGTAGCTACCATTCATAATTATTTAAAGGAGCGAGGAAAAAGTCTTTATGGAGATTTCTTTATGGCTATGTTTATTCCAATATTTATTAATTGATTAACGGAATTTGGAATTTTCGGAGAAACTAATTTTGGAATATTATTTTATCAATTCTTGGTTTTATTGTTTGTGTTTCAAGTAAGAAAAAATTTATCCAAAAATGAGGATTACGAATTACGTTTGTTTCAAAAAAAGATGGCGTTTGAATGAGAAAAATGAACCTGTCGTTTAGAATAAAATTAATCCTCCTCTTCTACTTCAGTAGTACCAAACTGCTTCAAGATTTCCAAAATACATAGATAGATTCCCAATATGGGAATGCACCGAAATAAATAAAACCAACAACATGAGTTAACTATCTAATATTAAATGTATTAAGTAAGCGTTACCATTTTGGCACTCCATTAGTAAGGAGCGTGTACATAAACAAATAAAATAAGTAATACGATGAAAAAAACCTACCTACTATTATTATTAATGACTTTATTCTTCTGGGGAAAAACCGTAGAAGCGCAAACACTTGAGTTAGGAATTCTTAACTCTTTTGTCGCTTTTTCAGGCGCAGGAGCTGTCTCCAATGCTGGAGACACTATATCCGGGGATGTAGGAACAAATAATGGAATAATCTCTGGGTTTATGCTGCCCGCTTATACCGATAGTGCATACAATAGCGATTCTATTACAGATCGTTGTAGATATGACATGTTTAGAGTCTATATACACTTGTTCGATCTTTTTGTAGACTACCCTAGCACGCATTCGCCCACTTTTGGTGGTGGTGAAACTATTCCTTCTGGAGTTTATTCTTCTGTTGGAGCTGGTTCTGTCACAGGAGCTCTTATTCTTGACGGTGGAAATGATCCTAACTCATACTTTATTATAAAGTCAAACGGAGCAATGACCATAAATGCAAGTTCAACAATTAGTTTAATTAATGGAGCAAAAGCGTGTAACGTTTTCTTTATTGCGGAAGGGGCTATTACGGTTTCGGCAAATGCAAAAGTTAAAGGGTCTTTGTTTGCTCATACAGGTGCCGTTAGTATAGGAACCGGTGTGACTATTGAAGGACGAATATTCTCTATAGAAGGCGCCATATCTATTGGGGCAGGCACCGTGGCTACTAAACCTCTAGGTATTAGTACAATTCAAATTTTTTGCGAATCAGATTGTACACCTGCACAAGAAGTTGATGTTTTAGGAGTTCTTTCAGATTTTGCATTGTATAGTGCTTTTGGAGCAGCTGGAAACACGGGTACTTCTGGATATAGTGGTAATATTGGTACTGATGGAGGTGCACTAAGTGGGTACATTTCATCTATTATTATTGGTGATTTTCATAATGCAGATGCGCTTACCGCACAAGCAAAAATTGATGTGAACTCTGCATACGTATCGCTTATGGCTCTTACAAATACAATAACATCACACACGGCTACATTTGGCTCTGGTGAGACTGTTTTTCCTGGGGTTTATCATATAGCATCTGCAGGTTCTATAGCAGGAACCATCACGTTAGATGCGCAAGGTGATTCGGATGCCATATTTGTTTTTAAAATTGGGGGTGCGCTTTCAGTAGCCGCATTTTCAAAAATGATCTTAACGAATGGAGCACGCAGGTGTAATGTCTATTGGATTGGCGGAGCAGGAGTTGCTACCGGTGCGGTAACCATAGGTGGTGCTTCTGTTTTAAAAGGAACATTTCTTTCACATGGTGGGGCATGTAACTCTGGAACAGGCGTATTTCTTGCAGGTAGACAACTTTCTACCGCTGGAGCAGTTAATACAAATTCGGGTATAATTTATAATAACCCAGAATGTGTAACTTCTACGTCTTTAGGTTTGGCAGTTATCATAGCATCAGCAGATACTGTAGGTCCAGTGAATGGAACTTCTGGTGGAACTAACGTAGCAAATGTTTTAGATAACGATAGTATTAACGGAAATCCTGTTAATATTTCCCAAGTTAATTTATCAGAAATCATTTCAAGTCCTTTCTTAACACTAAACCCAGATGGTTCTTTAGATGTTGCTCCCAACACTCCAGTTGGAACGCATACTTTAACATACCAAATTTGTGAGATAGTAAATCCAACAAATTGTGACTCAGCTTCAGTAAATGTTGAGTCAGTAAGCTGTGTACAGACTCCTCAACCAGCAATTACGTGTGATCAAACAGCAACTTTTGATACAACAACGTGTTCATGGTCTATTACAACTTCTATACAATTTAATCAAAACACTTCAGTAGGTCTTTCTAATGATATTTCTAATTCTTGGGGAATGGCATGGGGAGATTATGATAATGATGGTTTTGAAGATTTGTATGTGGCAGAATATGAAATGAGTAATGGTAGCTTTTTATATCACAATAACGGAAATGGAACTTTCACAAAAGATTCTTCAATAGTTATAGCCATAGATGGTGGTAGTTCTATTGCAGGTACTTGGGGAGATTACAATAACGATGGAAATTTAGATCTATTTGTTGCTAATAATACAGGAGCTTTAAACGCTCTCTACAAAAATAATGGCAGTGGTAACTTCACAAAGATAACAACTGGTGGTATCGCAAATTACAGTGGTTATTGTCATGGTGCTACTTGGGTTGATTACAATAATGATGGTTATTTAGATATGTTTGTTACAGACTACATGCCTACACGATTTAACTTATTGTATAAAAACAACGGTGATGAAACTTTTACTCAAATTACTAATTCTGCTTTAGTTCAAGAAGCTAAATATTCTATTGGAGCTACATGGGCAGATTATGATAATGATGGGGATATGGATGTATTTGTTCCTGCAACTTCTGGTCAAAGTAATTCTTTGTTCCGTAACAATGGAGCAGGTGCTTTTGAAAAGATGACTAATGTAGGAATCTCATTAGATAACGCTAGTTCAGTGGGCAGTAGCTGGGGTGATGTTGACAACGATGGTGATTTAGATTTATTTGTTGCTAACACCGGTGGTATGGATAATTTCTTCTACTTTAATGATGGTGATGGAACTTTTACTCAAGTTCATTCAGGATTATTGGTTACCAATGGTGGTAACTCAAGTGGTAGTAACTGGGTAGATATTGATAATGATGGTGATTTAGATTTATATGTTTGTAATGATCGAACTGAATCTAATGCTTTGTATATTAATGATGGTACTGGAAACTTTACAAAACCAGCTACGTCATTAAGCACGGATTTAGGAAACTCTTTTTCTCAAGCCTGGAGTGATTTTGATAACGATGGTGATATAGATGTTTTAGTAGGAAATCATTCTAATGAAAACAATGTATTCTTTGAAAATACAAGATCTAATTGCAACAATTGGTTTGGTATAAAATTAACGGGTACAAACTCTAATAGAAGTGCCATTGGCGCTCGAATTTGGCTGAAAGCAACCATTAATGGTCAACAAACATGGCAACTTAAGGAAATTTCTGCTCAAACAGGTGGTGGAGCTGGAAGTCAGAATTCATTGAAGGCTTTATTCGGTTTAGGTGATGCTACAACGGTGGACTCAATTGTGGTTTTATGGCCATCAGGTTACCGTCAAGTCGTAACAAATCAATCCGTAAACTCATATACCGATATTATTGAAGGTAACGGGATGCAGGTAAGTGGCTTAGTTTACCATGACCTTAACGGTAACTGTGTGAAAGATGAAGGGGAAGACGGAATACCAGGTATTCAAATAACTATTCAACCAGGTAACCGTGGAGTTACTACCAATCAAAATGGTGAATATGAAGCATACTTGGAACCAGGTTCATATAGTATACAACAAACAATGGCTTTAGGATGGACTAACAATTGTGCTCCTAGTGCATATAATTTAAATGTAGTTTCTGGCCAAGTATATAATGGTAATAGTTTCGGGAATTCAGGTTCTTGTCAATATCCAAACTTATCGGTTTCATTGGGCACTGCGGCATTAAGAAAAGGTTTTCAAAATGAATATGCTGTTCTATATTCTAATTCAGGAGCATACGATGCATTTAATGTGGAGTTAAGTATCACTTTTGCAGATGATATTATACCATTAAGCGCAACTAAACCTTGGACTACGGCTGTTAGCGGAATAGGTACTGTAACTTATACATGGATCATTGATACTGTAAAAGCGGTAACGTTTTATGACTTAAAAATCATTGATTCAGTAAGTGTTTTAACTACAACAGGTGATTTGCTAACGGTTTCAGCTTACATTACCGATTTTGGTATCGATTGTGATACATCAACTAACTCCTTTACAGAAACTAATCCTATAGTAGGTGCTATTGACCCTAACGATATATTAGTATTTCCTAGAGGTGATGGCTCAGAAGGGTTTATTGCTAAAACGCAAGTACTACGTTATAAAATTAGATTCCAAAATGTGGGTACTTATTTTGCGCAGAATGTGAAAGTGTCTAATGAGGTTCCGGCTAACTTGGATATGAATTCTATTCACAACGTGGTATCTAGTCATGATTACACTGTAAAACAAATAGGTAACCAAATGGTGTTTATGTTTAAGGACATCCTTTTGCCAGACAGTAGTGAAAACCTGTTAGCAAGTAATGGATTTATAGAGTATTCTATTCTGCCTAAACAGGACATTTCTAGAGGATCTATGATTCAAAACAGTGCAGAGATAGTATTTGATTACGAAGATGCAATTGCTACTAATACAGTGATAAATACCATTAAGTATAATAGTGAGCTTGTACAGAATAAGGTATTGATACAACCCAATCCAGTAAAATATCAAACTACGATAATGCTGGAGTTAACAAGAGACAGATATGTGAATTTACAACGAATAGAACGTATTGAAATTTACAATATTTTAGGATATTTAATGGGTGTTCAGGTCTATGGTATTGAAGTTCAACGGGCTCAATTAAAAACAGATGGATGGTTACCCGGCTGTTATTTAATTAAAGTATATAATTCTGAAGGACAAAGTTTTCAAGGTAAATTAATTAAGGAGTAGGTTCTTTAATTGGGAAACACCTCCTCAAATAGAGAATAAACAGAGTTTTGGCACATAAAGCGTATATAGGTAAATAATTGTTGATTAGTTAATTAGTTCATTTTTATCGAACTGGCACAGTTTTGTAATGCTTAAATGTAAATAACCATAAGCATGAACGACACATTATTCATCAGCGATCTTTTAATTTTATTAAAGCTTTATGCGCCAAAACTTTACCAAATACAGATTTGGGACCCAAAGAAGCGTATAGACATTGACATACCTTGGGAGTTAAACCGTCAAAAAGAAGCTGTTTTCAACGTATTGGTTTATGTGCCAAACAAAGGTTTCAATTACACTGGAGCATCCTTTTCTTCGTTTGATTTAGTATTAGATTTTTCCCAAGCCCTTACTGGTTTTTGCTCTATTAAATTTAATTTAAATTACTTGAATAACCCGCAAGGAAAAATGCGATGGTTATTTTCGGATAAAAACAAAAAGGCCACATTTTTAAAACTTTACAACGCAGGTACTTTTCAAGCTAGATTAAGCGCTTTTATTATTAAAACTAGTTTTAAATTAGGATTGAAAAATTTGGTGAGATCAGGAGCATTTACGCTTCATTCTAAACAGCCCCTAAAACTTTCTCTACTCATAGACGAGATTCAAAATAAGGATTATTCTTTATTCTTAGGCTCAGAAGGTAATAACAGAACAGCTTTAGCAGAAATTGAAAGCAATAACAAGTTATCTTACTTTTTTAAAATACCCCTAACAACTCTCAGTCAAAAATCGGTGGCTAATGAAAATCGATTTTTACACTTGTTAAATAAACAATCTTTCCTTACTGTAAATACACCTCAAGTAATATATAGCTCTTTTAAAGAAGTTTTAATTACCCAAGGAATTGAAACATCAAAAGCCAAACGCTCATCCACCTTTAAAGAGGTTCACTTTTTAGCTATCGAAGAGTTAATTCAAAAAACCAAAGAGTTTTCTCCATTAATTGATACTACTTTTTGGAATGAAATCCAAGATGATTTAGCGCAACTTATAACACCTGTGACTCTTTTTAAACCTTTTCAACTAGCACAACAATTAAAAGCAGACATAAATTCCAAATTAAGTATTCATACATGTCTATCGCATGGCGATTTCACACCTTGGAACATATTTATAACCTCTAATAAACTAAGCGTGTACGATTGGGAAATGGCTGAATCTCAAATGCCGTTATTGTTTGACTTATTCCATTTTCACTTTCAAACGGGTGTTTTCGTCACACAAGCACCTTTTCAAGAAATTAAGGCAACCATTTACCAAACCTGTGCTCATCCTAAAATACAAGAAATTATTAATCTCTATGAAATAGATGTAGAGATATATTTGAAACTATATATTTTGAAATCCGTTACGAAATATCCAATCGATATTCAAAATAAACGGAGTCTTAACTTACAACATGAATGGTTACTTATGACTCTAATTGAAGCGCTAGAAGATAGTTGTGAATATATTGGTAAAGAACACCGCCCTGATTTTATTGCCGATTTAAATTCAGAAATGGAAACTTTTTCACATGCGTATCTAAAGTTACAAGCACCAGAAGTCACCAAGCTTTCAGTAAGTTCAGACTTAGATATTCTGGTAGAAGAAGACGCAGTAACTGAATTAGTTTCTTTTTGCGAAGAACATTCAAAAGTTCGAAAAGTAAAAGTGTTTTCAAAGTCGTTTATGAGTACACTTGAAATTTTCTTTAAAGACGAAGGCTTTTTAGCGATAGACTTTATTCACGGGTTTAAAAGAAAAAACTTAGTTTTCATGGACGCAAAAGAAGTGTTGAATTCTACACGTCCAAATGCGAATGGGTATCAAGTTCCGGATCCTGTTCTTGATTTTGAGTATCTATATTTGTTTTACCAATTAAACGGAGCCTCAGTACCTGAAAAATATCAAAAGCATTTCGCTCCTATTTTAGATAATAACGGAATAGGAAAACCCATTCAGATTAAATACGATTTGACTTTATATTCTGAAGAAGAGTTAATGATGTTTAATCTAGAGATTCAAGCGCAACTTATCCGTAAAATTTCAGCTAACAGTTTAAATTCTGGATGGAAGTTTCTCAAACACTGTTTTGATTACGTTATGGATACCTTATATGATGTTTTAAATCGCCAAGGATTAGTAATTACTTTTAGTGGTGTAGATGGTGCTGGAAAAACTACCCTTATTAATAAAGTGAAAAGTAAACTCGAAACCAAGTATCGCAAAGAGGTTGTGCTCTTACGTCATCGCCCAGGTGTTTTGCCCATATTAAGTGCTATAAAACACGGAAAGAAGGAAGCCGAACAAATTGCCACGGTGACCATGCCTAGGCTGGGTACTAATAATAATGTGTTTTCAAGTTTAGCACGCTTTGCCTACTATTTTAGCGACTATATGTTGGGTCAGTTCTATGTGTGTTTTAAGTATACATTACGTGGAAAAATAGTATTGTATGACCGGTATTACTTTGACTTTATTAATGACGATAAACGCTCTAATATCCAGTTAAATAGAGGGTTCGTGAAATCCTTATACAGATTGATATTTAAGCCCGATTTAAACTTCTTTTTATATGCCGATGCAGCAACTATATTAAGTCGTAAAAAAGAAATGGTAGCCGAAGAAATTGTACGAATATCTAGTCTATATCAAGACTTGTTTACACAAATGAGTAAGAAGTATCATACCGGAGTCTATACCAGTATTGAAAATAAAGACTTAGAAGATACCTTAAAAAAAGTGCTGCAATCGTATCAGAAAGTAGCATGATCGAAACAAAACGGGCAATTATGAAAAAGACTTTACTTATTTCAGCGTATGCAGTAAACCCTTTCAAAGGATCAGAGGATGGCACGGGATGGAACATATCTAAAGAGCTAGCTAAAGAATACAAAACGGTAATTGTTTGTGTTTCAAATGCTCTCCTTGTGGGATTGAAACGTTATGTGGCAATATAGAAAATAAATTAGAAGTAGTCCACAAAGGTATTGATGCCATTAAAGTAGTGTCTAATGAGCCAAAAGAAGGCCTTAACTTTTATTTATTTGGTCGCATTAAGCCAGAAAAAGAACAATGGTTTTGGATAGAAACATTGGCCCTTATTCCAATAGATAAATTGGCAAACAGTTAGTTCATTTTAATAGGAGGTGTTGTTCCTGGTCAAGAACAAATGTTAGAAGATTTAAAAGTTAAAATTGCTGAGGCTGGTTTAGAAAACATAGTTCAAATTAGAGGTTTCTCACCGTTTATTGCATCTGCAATGAGTGATGCTGATGTATGTTTAATTCTAGCCATAATGAAAGATCCGTTTCTAACTACCGTGCTAGAAGCTATGTCGGCAGCAAAAACAGTAATTACCACCAATCATGGAGGAGCTAAAGAGTCTGTAATCCACAATGAAACAGGATTCTTAATTGAACCATACAATAGCCGGCAATTTGCGAAAGTCTTGATTAATGTAATTGATCAAAAAGAACAATTGGGCACTTGGGGTAAAAATGCAAAAAATCGGTGTCAGGAATTTTTCACTACCGACAGCTTTAATAAAAATTGGATGCAGTTCAATTTAAGCAATCTACTCCTGTAAATCCCAAATTGGGAAAACTCCTGTCGTATATGGAATTTCCTAAAGCAAAAATAAACATATTGGATTGGAAACCAATATATTATTTTCTTGGCTTGATTGTTCTATTGTGGGTTGTATCGGTAAGTTAAGTATAATGAAAAAGGTAGCAATCATAGGAACAGTAGGAATTCCTGCCAAGTATGGAGGATTTGAAACCCTTACAAATCATTTAACCAAGCAGTTAAATACAGAATTTGAATTCACGGTGTATTGCAGTAAAAATGCATACAGCGAAGAAGAACGTGTTTCCGAATTTCAGGGTGCACGTTTGGTTTATTTGCCTCTAAGTGCTAATGGTATTCAAAGTGTAATTTACGATATTTTTTCTATTTTTCATGCCCTATTTTATGCTGACACTTTGTTAATTCTTGGTGTGTCTGGTAGTATAATTCTCCCTTTTGTAAAATGGTTTACCCGTAAGAAAATAATTATAAATATTGATGGGCTAGAATGGCGTAGAAACAAATGGAATAGTTTAGCATCACGCTTCCTGAAGTTTTCAGAGCAAATAGCAGTACACTTTTCGCATGCTGTAGTTACAGATAATCAGGCAATTAAGAATTATGTTTTGAACGAATATCAATCTGTAAGTCATTTAATTGAATATGGAGGCGATCACGTAGTTCGTAAACAGGGGAATTCAATGCGTTCGTCAAACCACAATTTTTCATGCGCTCCATATGCTTTTAAAGTAGCTCGTATTGAACCAGAAAATAATGTAGATCTTATTTTACAAGCCTTTGCGAAAACTAAACAAAGATTAGTGATTGTTGGTAATTGGAATAATAGCGCCTATGGCAGGAAACTAAAAAAGCATTATGAAACATTGGAAAATCTATATTTATTAGACCCAATTTACAATCAAGAGGAATTGGATGACCTACGCCAAGGGTGTCAAGTATATGTACACGGTCACAGTGCAGGAGGTACAAACCCTTCATTAGTAGAATCTATGTCATTGGCTTTACCCATTTTATCCTTTGATGTTATTTACAATAGAGAAACTACAGAAAACAAAGCATTATATTTTAAAAATGAAGAAGACCTAGTTAATAAAATATTAAGCCTAAACCCTAATGAATTGAATCAAAACGGGAAACAGATGCTTCAAATAGCACAACGAAGATATACCTGGAATATTATTACTGAAAAATATAAAAATTTGGTTTACATGGTAGATTCTCAAACACAAAAAAGAACCGCTTTTGACCTAAAAGAATTAATAAACAAAATAGAAATTTCAACAGGTAGATTATCGCAATCTTCTTTTACTCATGTTTTCAAAAAATAAATAATGAAAATAATTATAACCATTATTGGAATCGCATTTTTTGCACTGGTTATCACTTGGAATAGTATTCCACATATCATTAAGTGGGCACATAAATCGGGTAAATTAACAGGTGCTAATCATAGAAGTTCGCACAAATCACCCACACCTTCTCTAGGCGGTGTAGGTATTTTACTGGGAATGTTAGTGGTTCTACCGTTTCTTGAATTACCGCTGCCTATAGCAGCCACTTGCATTAGTGTTATCATCCTTTTCGCAACCGGTTTATTGGACGATCTTTATACTATAAATGTCAAATTCAAATTAATCTTTCAAATTATAAGTGCTTTATTAATCTACTTTTCTGGTTTACAAATTGAAAGCCTTCACGGAGTATTTGGTATATTTGAAATACCCCAAATATGGAGTTTTGTAATCACAGTTCTATTTATTGTAGGCGTAATCAACGCCTTTAATTTATTGGATGGAATCAATGGTTTAGCAGGTTCCTTAACGGTTATTAATAGCGCTGTTTTCGGCCTAATATTTTACTTCAACGGACAAACTGATTTTGCCTTAATTGCTTTCGCATTGTTCGGAGGCGTACTCGGTTTTTTACGATATAATATGCTTAATGCGAAAATTTTCCTGGGCGATTCAGGATCCTTATTTATCGGATTATTTATGAGTGTTTTTGTTATTCAAACTCTTCAGACCAACACGTATAGTGAATTAAGTGTTTCGTTGGCTTTATCACTTATATGTATTCCAATATTTGATATGCTACGATTAATTACTACCCGAATAATGGAGCATAAAAGCCCCGTAATGGCTGATAAAAATCACTTACACCATTTGGTAGTAAAAGCCACTAAAAACCATATTCAAGCCACTATTTTGATAATTACTTTACATTTAGTTTTATTGGGCACTGTAATACTTGAATCGTATTACGCTGAAGAACTATTGCTACACTCTGTCATCCTGATTCTTTTGAGTGGATTAGTCTCATTTTTAGGACTATTTGTTTTCATGGAAATCTACGGTAATATTAAACGTTTACGTAACCATATAAAACTATTAACTGGTAATAATCGTTTACTCGAAAAACTATAATGATAGCAAACCAACCATTAATTTTTGTTATCGATGATAACGCAATGTTAAGAACATTAATAGCCAAACAACTAAAAAGTTTTATCTCATGTGAAGTAGTGACCTTTGAAAATGCTGATGACGTTCTAAGTCAATGGAACGCAATCACCCCTGAATTGGTAATATTAGATTACGAGTTTGAGTCTCCTAATTTAGAATACCAAAATGGTTTAAAGTTTTTAGTTGCTTTACGTGCTAAATCTAATGTACCTGTTATTGCGCTTTCTGGTCAAACGGAAAAAGCCGTCATGACTAAAATAATTAAACAAGGGGCTAACGATTACATTCCAAAGAATGAGCCCCAGTTTTTAGACGCTTTGTTAAGGTCAGTGCAAACCACACTAACATTTCAAGAAACACAACAAAAACTGAAAACTTCGATAAATAATACCAATCTTAAATTTGCAATAATGGCATGGATTATTTTGGTGGGATTGGTTGCTGTAGTTTTTCTGTTTTAGGTTCATTTTTATCGTCTAAAAAAACTCATGAACTTGAAATTTGGTCTGTTCCATATGCTCTAACTAAAGTGAATTCTGTTTGGGTACAAATCACCAAAAACCACCAATTACTCTGAGATAATTAATTAGGAATGATTAGGTAGTATGATGCCTTTAAATCCTATCCATATTTGATTAATTACCTTCGGTAATTTGACTTTCCAAAATGGAAATCTAAACGCTACCCATCATATCTGAACTATGGTCTTCAACTACGCAATATTTCAACCATGTTTTTGCGAAAAAAATGGATGGAAGAACTGCTTCTCAAAAAAAAGTAACCTTTCAAAAAAAATATTACTGAATTAAAACCCATATTGGTTAACAATTCAATTATTACAATCAATATTAGAGATTTTGAAAGACCACTTATTGGAATATGTAAGTAGTATAATTCCGAATTAGCTTTTTTTCTATTATCCCCATAAAGCCTTTTCCCCGCATCTTACCAAATTAAAGTCGTAGGTTCTCATATTGTAGTTATTCCATTGCCTTTGCCGAATAGAAAAACTTAAAGGCAACTGAAAATGAAAAAAAAATGGTGCTAATGGGTTGGACTTTTAATCACCGCACCTAAAAACTTTATCGTTGAAAGATGAGTACTCCCAAGTTTATTTTAACAGCAATAACTAAGGATCAGTAGGCATGATTCATCACGTAGAAAACGGAGGTATTAATTCAGTACATGTAGGGTTAAATTTCAATCAAATGCTACTGAATGAAAGAATAGATCTACTATGGACGGTTGTAACTCCAGGAATAATAGTTGATATTAACCTTCATCTCACATTAGCTTCTGGAAAGCACTTAGTAAAGAAAACCCTACACATCAATATACCCAAATCAGAGTATTTAGAATGTAGCATATCGCTTACCAAACACCTACATGCTTCTGATATGTTTATAAAAATAGTAGCGTTTTAGATTTTCAATATCAAATGGTCATCCAAAAATAAATGAAACTAAGGTTTGGGTAAACTACTAAATCCTTACTGGAAAACAAGATTACATTAAAGCCATTTACATCGGTAATATTCTTGGTGTACTCCTTTTTTATTCGGAAGAACCGACTAATCAAAAACGGGTTAACTTATCCGACTTAAGCTCTCCAATACTAATTATAACTATCCATACTGAAAAGAGTTCTAACACTGCTAAAAGTATATTTGTTAATACGTAAACATGTTAAAAATAGGAAAATGAAAATTATTCTTAAGTTGATTTATTTCAATAATTGTCAGCCCATGACTAATCACCAAGCCAACATCGTTATTCTCTGACTAAGTCAAAAAAAAGCCCCAAATCAATTAAGAAATGGAGCTTTTCATTATTAAGTAATATAATTAATCCTTCTTCATGTGAACCACACGTTGAGGAAAAGGAATTTCAATTTTAGCATCATCCAATGCTACTTTTACCGCTTCTAAATTATGAAAGAAAGTTGGCCAGTAATCTTCCACACTACACCAAAAACGTACGGATAAATTAACGGAGCTATCACCTAATTCTGAAACAAAAACCTCACGATTATCATTTGTTGAGATACGATCATCTTTACTTAAAGCAGCTAAAATAACTTCTCTTGCTTCTTGAATGTTTGCGTCATAAGAAATACCAACAGATACTCTTGCTTGAATTTTAGGAGCGTTTGAGAAATTAGTTAAACTCCCGCTTCCAATCATGCTATTTGGAATGATTATTAATCTGTTTTGAGGGTCTCTTAAATTTGTCACAAAAATCCCAATTTCTTCTACAGTACCCATGTGTCCAGCACCGTCAATAAAATCACCTTTTTTGAAAGGTTTGAAAATAAGTAACATTACACCACTTGCAAAGTTAGAAAGCGTTCCTTGTAAAGCTAAACCAATAGCTAAACCGGCAGCTCCAAATACAGCCATGAAAGACATGGTGTCAATTCCAACTTGACCTGCAACCGCAATAAATAAAGCAAACTTTAAGGTCCAGTTTAATAAGTTAATGATAAATGGGCGCAAGGTCTCATCCGTACCTTTTGAAGTCATTACCTTGTCAAGGTTCTTTATTACCACACCGATAACCTTTAATCCAATCCATAATAAAAGAATTGATACAATTAGTTTAGGCCCAAAGTTCATTACTCCTTCAGCTGCAATGTCCATATAACTGTTGATTTGATCTGTAGAAATTTCCATAATTTAATTTTGTTTGTATCTTTATTTGGATGCAAATGTGTGGTTTTAAATAGAATATCAGAAACTATTTAAATGTTAATTCTTCTAAAAATGTTTTTTTTGTGATAAAGCGTTAAATAATAATGACAAGAATATAGTTAATAGGGGTGTTCAATACTTTGGAAAGTTTATTTTTATTTTTTCGAATTATTATCAGTATATATGAAGTTAGAAAAGGGTAAAAGAACCATCATTAATTTATTGGAAAAAGCGGCTGTAACATATAAAGATGAAAGATATGTAAGTCGTAAAACAGATAATGGGTGGGATTCTTATTCCTATTTAGAGGTGAAGAATAATGTAGATTATCTGTCGGCATCGCTGTACGAGTTAGGAATTCGTGAAAATCAAAATTTTGCTATCCTTTCTGAAGGCAGTCCAATGTGGGTAATGAGTGAGTACAGTGTGTTGACGCTTAATTCTGTTTCTGTTCCGCTTTCGGTAAAATTACTTCCTGAAGAAATTCCGTTTCGATTAAACCACTCGGATGCAGCAGGTATATTCACTTCTAAAAATCATTTAGTTAAGGTTTTATCCATACTGGACAAGGTGGATAATAAAGATATGAAAATCATTTTTATGGATGAAGACTTTGAGTTTTTCCATATTGAAATGAAAAAGGCAGGCATTGCTCCTGAAAGGGGCGTTTTATTTTGGGATGCCATTAGAAAGGGAGAAGAGTTATTTATTAAACATCATACTGTTTTAGAAGATATTAAATCTAAAATTCACGAAAACGATACGGTTAATATTTCATATACATCGGGTACTACAGGAAACCCTAAAGGAATTATGCTTTCGCATTTGAATTATTACGCGAATGCCTTAGACGGAATCACAGTGTTTAAATTGAAAAAGAATTTTAGGACCTTAGTTATTCTTCCCGTAGATCATTCTTTTGCGCATACCGTGGCTTTATACGGAGCACTTTTTAAAGCGCTAGATTTATTTTTCTTGGATACCCGAGGTGGTTTAACAAATGCCATTAAAAATATTCCAATAAATTTAAAAGAAGTAAAACCGCAGTTTTTATTGACTGTTCCTGCGTTATCAGGAAATTTCATTAATAAAATGAAAGAGGGTATTAAAGAAAAAGGGAAGATTATTAACGGGATTTTTGAACGAGGCGTTTCGGCAGGTACTATTCGAAATGGGGATGGGTTTACAAAACCTGGGGTAACTACACAATCAGCTACCTGGACTAATTTCACCATTGCTAAATCTTTGATTTTTGGAAAGCTAGGCGATGTTTTTGGAGGAGAATTAGAATTTATGGTAGGCGGAGGCGCTTTATTAGATTTAAAGCAACAGCAGTTTTACAAAACTATTGGTACGCCAATTTACCAAGGCTATGGTTTAACCGAGGCGGCTCCAATTATTTCATCTAATACGCCTTTTAGAGGTAAAATGGGTACATCGGGAAGTGTTATGCCAAGTGTAACGTGTAAAATTATGCGTAACCAAAACCAAGAAGCGAAAGTCAATGAAATTGGCGAAATTGTTATTCAAGGTGATAACGTCATGAAAGGGTATTACAAAAATCAAGAGGCTAGTGCCTTGGCGCTACGTGATGGTTGGCTTTGGACGGGCGATTTAGCTTATTTTGATGAGGATGGATTTTTGGTAGTTACGGGAAGAAACAAAGCATTGCTAATTTCTGAAGATGGTGAAAAGTATTCGCCCGAAGGAATTGAAGAAGCCATTGTGAATTGTAGCAATATCTTTACACATGTAATGCTTTATTGCAATCAAAACAGAATAACAACTGCCGTGGTAAGTATTGACCCCACTAAGAAAAATTTAATAAAACAAGGTTCCGCTAAGGCATCTTATGAACTGGTAAAAGATGAGTTCATGAAATTTATGAGCGATCCTACCTATAAAATGGTTTTTCAGAAAAAATGGGTACCTAAACACTTTTATATAGCCCCTGAACCATTCACCGAAGCCAACTTAATGGTGAACTCTACGTTAAAAATGGTACGCTATAAAATCACAGAGAAATACCAATCTGAAATTGATTTGATGAATCAACCCGGTGGGGCTAAGAAGATTGAATCTTTAAATATCCAAACTCTTGAAAAGTAATATGAAACAGTTTTTAGCTTTAATTCTTTCCGTTTTTTTATCGGTTAGCTCTTTTGCGAATGAGAGTTTCCAAATAGAAGTTCCTTCTGTTTTGATAAAAAGTGTGGAAACCAAAGTTACGGTGAAATTAACCGGAAACATGGTAGATACTGAGTCGTTGATTGTTTCGGTTAACAAGAAACAATTAGAGATTTCGAGTATAGAAAACAACACTTTTGAAGTCGCTTTTATTCCGGAAAACCAATCCAGTATTAATGTGGAAATTGGAGGGGAGACTATTAAAGAAGAAATTAATCCTATTCCACTTTGGTTATCTGTTTTGCCTCCATTAATTGCTATTGTGTTAGCACTTCTTTTAAAAGAGGTCATATCTTCCCTGTTTATTGGAATTCTGTCAGGCACGCTCATTATGTCCATTTATGGGAAAGGTTTTACCGGAATCCTTACTGGATTTTTGAGTACTGTTGATACGTATATAATGAACGCGCTAAACGATTGGTCGCATATTGCCGTTATTGTGTTTTCCATGTCAATTGCAGGAGTCGTAAGTATTATTTCGAAAAACGGAGGTATGTTGGGGGTAGTGAATAGGCTAGAGCCATATGCTAAGAATCCTCGAAGTGGCCAATTTGTAATTTGGATAATGGGAGTGCTTATTTTCTTTGACGATTACGCAAATACTTTGGTGGTAGGTAACACGATGAGACCCGTAGCCGATAGACTACATATTTCTAGAGAAAAATTGGCTTATTTAGTTGATTCTACCGCAGCTCCAGTAGCTGCGATTGCTTTTATAACTACTTGGATTGGAGCGGAATTAGGGTATATAGAAACAGGATTAGGTCATTTACCCGAATTAGATGTCTCTCCTTATGCGGTGTTTTTAACTTCTTTACAATATGCATTTTATCCCATATTCACATTGGGTTTCATGTTGATGCTTATTTATAAAAAGCATGATTTTGGACCGATGTTAAAAGCCGAGGTAAAAGCGCGAGAATTGGGCAGAAGAGGGGTAGAGTCCTTACAAAAAATTAATAAAGAAGATAGCGAGTTTGAAGCTAAAGAAGGCGTTATTCCGCGGTCGTATAATGCGGTGATTCCAATTTTTATAATCATTGCAGGGGCTATTTTAGGTATGTGGGAAACCGGCAATGCAGCAACGGATTTGGTAGAGATTGAAGGACTAAGTTTTTTCCGAAAGCTTTCCGTAATCATTGGTAATTCAGATTCATTTACGGCTTTGTTATGGTCTTCGTTAGCTGGTTTAGTAGCCGCGGTTATTTTAACGGTGAGTCAAAAAATAATGAAGTTAGAAGAAACCATAAACTCTGGTTTAGGTGGATTTAAAACCATGATGCCGGCTATGATAATTTTGATTTTAGCTTGGGCTTTAGCAGGAATAACACAAGATATGCAGACGGCTGTTTTTCTTCAAGGGTTATGGAGTGATTCATTGTCTCCGATTTTCATTCCGGCAGTGGTATTTATTTTATCTGGGTTAGTGGCGTTTTCCACGGGATCTTCTTGGGGAACGATGGCAATATTGTATCCATTGCTGCTTCCAGCATCCTATCATGTGGCTATAGAAGGAGGAATGAGTCATGAAGATGCCATGATTGTATTTTACAATGTGGTTTCGGTAATTTTGGCTGGAGCGGTATTTGGTGATCACGTTTCGCCCATTTCAGATACCACCATTTTAAGTTCATTAGCGACATCGTGTAATCATTTAGATCACGTTAAAACACAAATGCCTTATGCGGTTACGGTTGGATTGGTAGCTGTTGTTATTGGTTCTATTCCTGCTGCAATGGGGGTTTCTTCTTTGATTTTATTTCCAGTAGGGTTTGCGGTACTGTATGGAATTGTCCACTTTATGGGCAAACCAACGGATTAATAGTACATTTGAGATGTAGATTAACTTTTAATAAATTCACCTTTTTCTAATTCTAAAGCGTAGAAATGACATCTAAAAGAATAAAAGCGCTACTTGGTTTATATGCCTTAATCTTACTTTCTGCATTTGTAAATGGTTGTTGTAAAGGAGAATACCGCTTAACGGGGTTTGAATATGTATCAGCATCGGTATCGGTTACCGAACCTGATAGCACCGTGGTTGTTTCGGATGTCACCAAAGTTAGCGGAGAGTTTATGATTACTGCTTTCCTGCAATTGCAACTTGCGTCAACGAATACCATGTCATTGATGAATTCGAGTTATGCTTTCTCCTGTGAACTACCTACCATAAACCCAATCGTAAATAGTAGTGTAGTGATAAGTATGGATAGAAGCTTTATTCTAAATGGAGATAGTATTGAAGCGAACACGAACTTATTAGTACTGGAAAACTCGGGTATTATTCAAGATGATATAATGAGAGGTTACCCTATTGATAGAGGACCTATTGATTTTTATTTTTCAGAATTGTTTTTCACCAATTCTATTTTAGAAAATGGAGAATACACATTTACCATTAGTGCCTTAACAGAAGAAGGAGCGAAGTTTGAATCTGATATTGAATTGGAGTTTGAGTTGTAATCTAAAGATTCGGAATTTTTAAACAATCCCTTCATCACGTAAATGCTTCAAAAGCTTTACAGCAGCCTCTTTTTTGTCGGTTGAAAAGGAATCAATTATCTTTTCGTAAGGCTCTTTCTGTTCATTCAATGTCATTATTTGCGTACGGATTTCGCTATATTTTTGTTGCGAAAATTCGGCTCTTTTTTTAGCAATACAAATATCACAAATACCACAATCTTCCGGTACTTTAACGCTGAAGTAATCAAGCAACATCGTATTTCTACATTGGTTCTTTGTGTTGATGAGGTCTAGTAAAGCGGTTAACCTTTCGTTCGCGATAATTTTCAAGTTGTGATAATTTTCTGGGCCTATTCTAAGGTTTTGTTCCATCGCTACATCTTCCGTAAAAGTAATCCATGGGGTCTCCGTTTGTTCTCTGTAAACTAGAAGGTCCATTTTATTTAACTGGTTAAAATGGTAAACGATGGTTTTACGATCTACTTGAATTCGTTGGGCAAGAAGTGTTTCGTTTACGGTTTGAAAATCATCAAATAACCCGGTATAAGAACGAAGTAAAACCTCAATGCTTTTTCCAATGGTTTTATCCCGTATGCTGTAACCGTAAAGGGCTTTTTGAGAGGTCGTGATAAATATACGAGATGGTGTTCTAGCCGAATCCGATAAAGAAATATAACCTTCTTTTTCTAAGAATTTAATACTACTAAAAACGGTGATTGGTTTTAGATTATAGCGTTTGCAAATTTCTGAAATGGTGAACGGGTATGATTTTCCGCCTCCAGTTCCTGGAGGTAAAAGGTAAAAGTTGGTGATTACCTTATAAATGTGTTTTATGGTTTTTAATTCAGGAAATGATAAGTCTAATCGGGATTTCAAGTCTATAATATCACTTTCATTATGAAGTAAAATGGCCCATGCCTTGTTACCATTTCTACCCGCTCTTCCTGCTTCTTGGTAATAGGCTTCAATAGATAATGGAAGTCCGTGATGAATTACAATTTTCACATCTGGTTTATCTATTCCCATCCCAAACGCGTTGGTCGCACACATAATGTCTGTTTGGTTATTCATCCAACCAATACGTGCTTTTTCTCTCGCTTCATAGGTCATTCCACCGTGGTAGAAATCCGATTTAATACCTTCCGAATTCAACCATCTAGAAAACTCACGTGCATCTTTTCTGGTATAGGTGTACACAATTCCAGAACCATTAATTTTCTTTAATACCCGAAGTATTTGATTGGCTTTATTATCGTTTTTTATGAAGTAGTAAGAGAGATTAGGTCTTAAAAAATTACCCTTGAAAATAAAACTATCTTTTAATTGTAAGTGGGTGTTAATATCTTCTACAACACGGTCGGGTGCGCTTGCGGTTAATGCTAAAATTGGCGCATCCGGCTTTATTTCTCTGAGCTGTATAAGCTTTAGATAGCTGGGTCTAAAATCAAATCCCCATTGAGAAATACAATGGGCTTCATCAATAGCAAAAAAGGAAACGTTCATTTCCACTAAACGCGATTGAAATAGGTCACTATTAACCCGTTCTGGAGAGACGAACAAAAACTTGTACTTGGCATACACCGCGTTTTCTAGCGCGATATCCACTTCTCTAAAGTTCATACTTGAAGTGATGGCAATCGCTGAAATACCGCGACTTTTAAGTCCGGAGACTTGATCGTTCATTAATGCAATTAGCGGAGAAATTACCACAACCATTCCGTCCAATACCATTCCGGGAGCCTGGTAACAAAGAGACTTTCCTCCACCCGTTGGAAGCAAGGCAAGCGTATCGGTACCCTTTAAAATACTTTCAACCACCTTTTTCTGGTCTGGCCTGAAATCAGGAAAGTTCCAGTACTGTTGAAGAATATCTTTAGCCTTTTGAATCATTAAATCTAGAATTATACAATTTTATAAAACTAAACTGGAGGAATACGGGTTTTATGCGAAAATTGTGAAATTGTTTATTTTTTAAACGGTATATTTTGTGGGTTTACTGGATTTGTGACAATTTAAAAATGACTAATTTGCACCTTCAAATCAATTATATAATCATCGGTAAATCATTCAAACTTGGTCTTGAAAAAATCGTTCGCGCTTGCTGTATTTCTAATGACCTTTGGTTCTGTTTTCGCAGGCGGTGTAAAGGGTGTTCTGTCTAGTTTTTCCGGAGAACCATTACCTTACGCTACTATTTATATTGACCAAATTCAATCAGGTACAACAACAAACCAAAGTGGTTTCTTTGAAATTACATTAGCTCCCGGAGTGTATGATATGGTTTTCCAGTACATGGGGTATAACACGGTAACTCGAAGAATTCAAGTTGGAAACGGCTTTTTGGAACTCAACGTAGTTTTAAAAGAAAAAAGTGTAGAATTAAAGTCGGCTACCATTTATGCCGGAAAAGAAGATCCCGCATATACGCTGATGCGAAAGGCTATTGCAAAAGCCCCGTTTCACTTACAAGAATTAAACTGGTATACGGCCCAAGTTTATATGAAAGGCTCTGGAAGAGTGATTGATGCCCCCTTTTTTATCCGTAAAAAATTAGCTAAAGAAGGTTTTGACTCCACCACAGCATATATTTCGGAAACAGTGACTAATGTGCGATTTGAACGCCCAAATACGTATAAGCAAACGGTGATATCTACCCGAACGAGTGGGTCAAATAATAACTCTGCACAAAACAGCTTTGTTTTCGGGTCGTTTTACCAACCAGAAATTGGAGGATGGATTTCTCCGTTATCACCAAAAGCATTTTCTCATTACCGATTTAAGTATATAGAATCTTTTGTAGATAGGGGGTATACGATTAACAAAATTCAAGTTGTGCCCCGGTCTAGAGGAGATAATGTGGTGGAAGGATACTTGTACTTGGTAGAAAATGATTGGAATATTTACCGTCTAAATTTCGTGACCTATCAGGAAGGAATAAAAATTATTATTCGTGGAGTTTCTGCTCCTATCGAACCTAAAATTTGGTTGCCGGTAACCATGAAGTTTGACGTTACTGGAAGTTATTTTGGGGTAGATTTCGAGTACAATTACTTAGCTACTATTGGCGATTATGATATTGAGATTAATCCGGAGTTAGATTTTGATATTGAAGTAATTGATGAGAAACTAGATAAAGAATTGGCGAGTCAAATTGAGGATTTAGATAAAAAATTAGAAAAACAGGAAGGAAAACAGACTATTTCGGAGAAAAAGGATGCGAAAGTGACCCGAAAGCAGTTGAAAAAGTTACTTCAAGATTATGAAGAAAAAGTGGAAGAAGAAACAGACACCAAAGATGTAGTTCGTAATTATGGCTTTGAAATAGACTCCCTTGCCAATAAAAAGGATTCTGTGTACTGGGCAGAAGTACGTTCTGTTCCTTTAGACTCCAATGAAATTAGAGGATATCAAAAATTAGATAGTATTATGGTGGCCGATGACGAAAAGGAAAAAGCAGATTCTACTAAGGAAAGTACTTTTGGCCCGTTTGATTTAATATTCGGGCATACCTTTAAATTCAGTGATACGGCTAGTTTACGTATTTCAATGCCGTTTAGTTTCAATACCGTAGACGGTTTTATGGTAGGAGCTAAGTTGCGCTACCGCTACACATTTAACGACTCCAATATGGTTCAGATTTCTGGAGAAACGCATTACGGCTTTTCACGAACGACATTGCTGGGATTTGGGGAGGCAAAATACCTTTACGGTAATGACTTGAATAAAGGTGCTGTCTCTGTAAGTGGCGGTATTATGGATGTTCAGATTAATGAAGACATTCCAATTGCTCCGTTAATGAACTCTTTAACCACGTTGTTTATGCAAGATAACTTTATGAAGTTGTACCAAAAGGAATACGTGAAATTTAGATGGGCAAAGTATTATGCCAACAACAAGTTTAAAGCGGATCTTTCCAGTGAGTTTGCAAGGCGTACCGAACTTCAAAACACCACGGACTTTACATTTATTAAATACCATAATAGAGGTTATACTTCAAACAACCCGGACAATACAGAGTTTGGTTCAACTCCGAGTAGATATGCCTATACCAGTATGTTTTTACTCCATGCCAGATTGGAATTTCAACCATGGCAAAAAACGATAATCAGTAATGGCGAAAAAAAGTTGTTGAACAATTCCTCGCCCATGTTTTGGGTTGATTTAAAGCAAGCCATTTTCACTGAAAATGGGGGAGCTGATTTCGATAAGGTAAGTATTGGATACCAACATTATATTAAAGTAAATGGCGCAAATAGATTAAGAGTTAATGCCCAAGGAGGAGCTTCATTTACGGCTGCTGATAATTTTATTGATTATAACCACTTTATGGGTAATGAGTCCCCTTTTGTGAGCGCAAACCCGGCTAATGAGTTTAGAATGTTAGCGTATTATGGCCATTCTACAGCGAACCAATACGCATCGGTTTTAGTGAATTATGAGTTCCGGAAATTAGCTTTAACTCAACTCTTTTTTGTACGAATGACTGGACTTAAAGAAAATCTGTTTGCGAATTATTTATACACTGATTATGATAATTTCAACTATGCAGAATTTGGCTATAGTATTGACAATATTTTCAGAGTACTTCGAGTAGAGGTAGTCACGAACACTTTAGGAGACCCTTTTAGTAATTGGGCTATACGTTTTGGCGTTTCTACAAGTTTGTCATTGAGTTTTAGTGAGTAAAATACGTACTCCATTAGTAGAAAACGAAATGTAGTGTTATTCTGATATTCATGGCAAAAAGAATGAGCCTTTTCAAAATAGAGGTCACCAATCAACGAATGATTAGGCTAATCAATGGGTTCTATAGTTGCATACTCGTATTTATTTCCTGGAGTAATTTGAACGAATAGATTTTTTAACTGGATGTTCTGTTTGTTTTTATTCCAGTAAAGCACTTTTAGTTTGGCACCCTCAATAGCACTATTGTTTTTAAAAGCACTCGTTAAACTTACCACTAAATAACCTTTTTGAAACTGACCATATAGTAATGGATTGGTGTATTCATCTATTGAAATAGCGCGCCATAAAAGTACTTCTTCCCCTTTGGTAACAGAACATACTATTAACCCGTTATTCATGGTTTCGGCAGTAAAGTCTACACTAACCTCTACTAAGGAGTGTCGTGACCTTATGACCTCTTTTAAGTCTATTTCTACTGCCGGACTATATTCTTGGCTATTATCTAAACTAATCGATTCAAATCCTGCTTTCTCTGTGATGTAGCTATTTTCAGCAAATAGATTTTTGTTCTGATCACGGACCTTAGACAAAATGTAAAAACTATAATTTATTCCATTTTCCTTATAGGTAACGTACGGGAATTGTTCTTTAGCTATGCGTACTAAATTTTCAGGAATATTACCTAGTAATAAATAATCAGAATCAGAGGTTGCTAATTGAGTTCTAAAGTTGATAGGACTAAGCTTTTGATTAAAAACGGATTGAAATTGTAGTTCCGGATTTAACTTTTCGAAGTAGAAGTTGATATACTTTGGGTTATCGGCTAAAATCACTTCCAGTTTTGATGCATTATGGTTATCCTTAAACTCTTTGGTGATACTAGAAAAACGTTCGAAAGGTTGGTTGTAAAAGATCTTGTAATGCGCTCTACCAAAAATGAGCGTACTGGTGTTAATGATTACTATCAGTAATAGGATGAGCGTTTTCCACGTGTTGTTTAATGGTTTTAAAAAGGAAAACAAGAAAATTAGTAGAAATGGAAATGAGAAAATTAACATCGAGTACTGAACCACTGGCTTTACTAAAATAGAGTAGGCTACTCCAATAATTATGGGTAATAAAAACCAAACTAAAGAAATGATTTGAAATTTGGATAGCTTAATAGATTTCTGTTGGTAGATGCCAAATGTTAAGGCTGAAATAACCACTAAATAAACCCACGGACTAAAGTGAAATATGAATCGAATATGGTCAATAATAAATGATTTACTAGGTACTCCTAGCCATTCTAAACCCTTGCCGCTAAACTGGAATAAGAAGATATTAATATGAGGTAAGAAAAGGATGATGACTGCAACTAAAGACAAAATATAAATTTTCGCGTTGTTTTTATTCAAGAATAATAGTCCGGTAAGACCTACAATACCAGCAAACATTAAACTGAAGTAGTGGTTGTAGGTGCAAAGAGTAGCGGATAATACCATTCCAATAAATGGAACCCAATGACTTCTTTTTTCAAACAAGAATTCCGTCCAGTACTTGACTAACAGCAAGCTAAAAAACAATCCACTTACGTATGGTCTAGCAATTTGACTAAACATAATTGAAAATTGAAGTGTTGCAATAAAAACGGCTACAATTAAAGCGGAACTTGAATTGAACCATTTTTTAGTAATGGAATAGGATAGTGGAATAGCGCCAATTCCCATCCATAAAAATGGTAATTTAACCGTGAGTTCGTTGGTACCGAAAAGTTTAATCCAGTAAAATAAAAATACTTGAATTAGCGCTGGGTGCCCGTCAACTTTAACGCCTTTTTCAATGAGTTCTCCAAAACTTTCAAATTGCAATCGGTAATAGGCACTTAATTCATCATGGGTAAAGGGAATATTAAAAGCATCATAAAACCGCAGAATAGTCCCAACAAGAACGATAATTAGGAGTAATCCTTTATCACTTTTCAAGAAATTAAAAATGGTTTTCATTCCGTATACTAATAGCTGCTTCAAAGATGGTGTTTGCCAATTGTATAGACAATAAAATCATACAAATTCAGTCGTATAAAATACGGGCAATTTAATCGGGTAATAAATTTAAGAACTCAATGAATAAAAATTGTATCCTGTTATTTTCAAAGAGTAAATGAAAACGTTAGATTTACTAAATAGTTTTATAGATTGCTTAATAACCATTAATATACATCCATATGAAAGCCTCCATTTTTACCTTAGCGCTGTTATTTATTTTCATTTCTTGTGATAAACCTAACACTACTAATGTTGCATCTGATGATGCGGTACAAGTGGTAAGTTCAGCTTACTTTTCGAATGTTTCTACTGATGACTATCATATTTCTGCAGCGAATATAGTGGGTGACCGCCTAGAAATTACGGTTAATGCGGGTGGGGGTTGTGGAGAACTTAACTTCTCATTATTAGCTAATGAATTGGTTATAGAAACTTCTCCAGAACAACAAATGATTAGATTAATCTTAGATGATCAGGATATTTGTGAAGCATTATTAGAAGAAAAGCGCTGGTATGATATTTCTTCTTTAAAAATAGGTTCTCATGGTACCGTAATCTTATTACTGGATGGCTTTGATGGTAGATTGGAGTATAAATACTAGGACAAAAAAAAGCGTGAAACTAAAAGTCTCACGCTTGATAAAATGTTGTTTTTATAA
>CAXMPG010000089.1:0-5571 GCA_964195485.1 uncultured Desulfobacterales bacterium | reverse complement strand
TAAAAATAAGTGTAACACATGCACTTGCTAAAGCGTTTCTATACGAAGTGTTATTACTTTATTACTCCCCGTTTTTTCACCAACCTTTCTGCCAAATTTGAAATTTAAATTTCACTCGAAAGTCTTTCTAGAGGAATTTATACTATTGAACTATTGGGAGCAAATACTTAAAAATTAGACATTAGACCAACCTACATGAATAACGATGAGTGATTTATCGTTTAAACAATTAGTAAAACTTAATTCAAGAAGGATAATTCAAACACGCATTTACCCTTTTTGTTAACGTAAACTGAAGTGGTCTTTTGCAAATCCAATCGCATACGTAAAATCGTTTTATCCATATCAATACCATGACTTGCTAACCTTAACACCTTATTATTTTGTTCTAAATAATAAACCACCTTACATTTTTGGGGCGATTGATTAAGGCACTCTATTTTACATTCAATTAGGTTAACATGAATCTTTTTAGCCTTCTTTTTAAATAGCTCATCTATATCTATCACCTTCTCTTTGAATAGAAAAACAAATAATATTGGAGAAAGAGTTACCGTAATAGCGGTTAATACCCAAGCACCATAATACGGTATTTGATTACCAGAATATCTAAAAAGAAATAGCAAAGATATTACCCCAACAGCTAGTGATATGGAAACATAAACCTGAAACAATCTGTCCTTTGTTTGAAATTTCACTACCTACTTTTACTGTACGACAAGTTTCACATTTTGACCAGAATAAGAATTTTTCACCAAATAAACTCCTTTTGCTAGACTGGAAATATTCACCGTATTTGTTCTATCAAAACTCAACACATTTACCCCTGATATATTATACACTTGTCCTGAAATAATAGCGTTGAAATAAATATAATCGGTACTTACGGGATTTGGATAAACAATTAAACTTACCGTTTCAGCAATATCTTGCACATCGGTAGCTAGATTACTATAAAATGGCGTGGGTTGTCCAAAATTAATCCAAGGTGTCAATCCATCTGATTGGCGACCGTAAGAGAAATCTTCTGTCTGCGGCCCAAAACGTATAGAGTCAACCACCGTAACACCATCAGGAGCTGTCAAAGCCACCAAGTCTCCGTCTTTACTCAATTTAAAATTTGTATGGTTTTGCCCTTGCCCATTATCATCATCTGCCCAAAAAATCATCCAACTTTTTGCTTCAATAATCGTTGAGTTAGGACCAATCCAGTACTTCTTTAATTTGCTGGCATCATCTGTTAAATAGTAATTAGCAATATCAATTGCAACATCATTAGGATTGTAAAGCTCTATCCAATCTTCAAATTGAAAATACTCATCTGCTATCGTAGAATTATTCCACGCTTGAATTTCGTTTATGGTAATTGGAAGCGGAACCACGTAATTAGGATCTATTTCAAAAATAGCAGTAAATGTAGAATCCGTATTAATATTGATACTTGTATCCGCACTATTCATTGAGGTTCCTAACCACTCTTTAAATCGGTAACCTGGATATGCATGTGCTTTTATTGGAATATCAATATTTTCAAAATAAATTCCACTCCAAGGATAAACGGTGGCACCCACTCCTTCTAATTCACTCGTAAGGTTTAAGGTGTTTATTTGAACGAAACCCATTATTGGGTTATTAACATTCATAGTTATATATGCAGAATCACTTAAGCTCCACTCTTGCTGCATGTGTTCTAAAATCTTTCTTTTTCTTCGATTCAAAAATCTATCATACTGAGTGACCAAATAATCCCATTTCGTAACACTTGGCGTTTCATTCATCCTATCTACCAAAGTTGTACTTACAGACGGATAACCCCATCTTTCCACATGATCTAACATTAAAGGATTCAATTCATTAACAATGATATCAAACTTAGGCTTTGTTACTGATTCTAAAAAGGTAGAATTCAATCCATCACACATCTTATTAATATATCGTTCTTTAAATGCTTGACTACTACAAAGATCTCTAAAAAACTGCGTATAAGACGCTAGTGCTGGATCCGTAGAAAGCGCCTTCGCTAAGTTATTGGTGGTATAATATACATCACTGCACGTACCTCCGAAAGCACCATCAAGATCAAAGAACATCCATCGCCATCTACCATCATGACCTATGCTAGCATAGTCATCATAATTAACCCTTTTACGCCAAAATCGAATATTATTATTTGGCCAATCTCCATTACCAATAAAAATCTCCGAGGTAGTATAATTAAGGTAATTATCTATATCCATTTGCGTATCCAAGTAATCCATATTGGCCGGAATATCTAAAGAGTTTTGTGCGACAAAATTCAACATATCGGAATAATGTAACGTATCAGAATCATCACCATATTCTAAATTACCTGTAAGGGTTAACATCACTATATTCTCTTCTTTTATGTCATACTTTATGGAAAGGTAATCTTCGTCAAACCGTTCTTTAAGAACATTAATACCCCAATACTCCCCATTTAAATACATAATAGAGGTTTTATAATTTTGAATATCAAATCCCAGTTTTGCCACAATCGAAGTTGCTAACTCATCACGTGGAGCGCAATCTGGGCGGTGACCTGGAGAACGAACTATTAAATGCTTAAACGTATTAATAGCTGTATTTTCAAATAATGGAGCTTCGATAGTTTTTTTACCATACATACTTTTTGCCGAGATCCGAATATTTTTATGCAATGAATGACGTGACCCATTTCCATGTAATTCAGCACCTAATTCTTGATTTACCAATAAACTTTGATTTTCATCAAAGTATTCAAAAAAGGAAGAACGTTCCCAAGCCGCTCCTTGTTCTGAGTAATTTCCATCCGGCCTTTTTCCATACACATAAAACCCAGTGTCGTTAGAGAACAAATCAATACTATCCATCTGCATAGAAATTATTGGCATATCAGGAAATGTGATGTTACCATCGTCTAGTAAGTAAGTTCTTGTTACCACTTCACTTGTTATACAACCCGATTTATAAGCCTTTACCTTAAACACATTAATATTCTGAACATCAACGCTTGGAGGCAACCAACCTCGAGTATTAGATCTTATTACGGAATAATCTCCTATTGGAGCATTCGTACCCGGATTAGTTGGAATAGAGCTTAATCTATTGGGTGAATAATCAGAACTCAGGCTTAACGCACTTATATAAACAGGATCTAAAACACTTGGTTCGTCCCCATTTGTAGAGTAATGCATTTGAACTCCCGAAACACTATGTGATACGTTTACCACTAATTGACTTGGATAAAATCCAGATACTATAGGAACCATAGGCGCTTCTAAGAAACAATTATATGCGGTGGCGTTATTGTTTGTAGCATTTGGAGTGGCAGCATCAAAATATACCAAATTTGATGTTCCATCGGGTTTGCATCCGTACGAAACATCCAAAGGCATTTCATCATATGAAAAAAGCTCAATGGTACTTCCGTCTTTATAAAAGATACCTAAAGTATCTGATTCGTTTTTCAACTTGAAATTAGCATGATAATCAGGGGTGTAAACATTATCATTAGAACAATAAATCAACACATATTCATTAGTTTGTAGAATTTGTGTGGGCAATTGCCACATTAATTTATTTAGTAAGTCATTGGATATATAATAATCAGATAATTGAATTGGGTTATTACTGTTATTATAAATCTCTAACCAATCAGAAGAATTACCGAAACTATCAAAACTAGTGATCCCATTTTTTGGCATAACCTCGTTAATCTTCAATACCTGCCCGCTTACTCCTAGGGGCAAAACAATCACTAAAAGGAGGATTACCTTAATTACTAATTTCATTATGTTCTATTTATACTCTAATTTATATTTCAATCCCAAAACGTACTGACTTGAGGGGTTAGCCACATTATGCTCAAATTGATAGTTATAGAAAATATCAATATAATTCTTCTTTGCTACTCTAACCACTGCACCAATAGAATAACGCTGTTGGTTCCAGTTGCTATAATTATACACCCTGCTGTAAAAATACTGCGCTTTTAGGTAAGGTTTAAATTTTTTATTCACCTTGAAAGTGTACTTGAAGCGTACGCGAAATCGGTCTCCATTTATTTCATTGGTAATAAATGATTTCTGGTATTTAAGTCTGATTTCAAATGAATTATCATTTATTTTATGCTTAAAGGTGTTATCAATATCAAATCGGTTAGCGGTTACTTCTACATAATTGGTAAAACGATATTTCACGCCAAGTTCGTACCATTTTGCGAACTTATAACTCCCCCCTGTTTGAAAATAAAGGGAACGGAATTTAGCTGCATTTTGATTAAACCTACCCTGCACCTCTCCAAAAACATTAAATTCTTTACTAATTTTCTTGGATACTTTTAAACCTGTCCAAATACCAAAATCTTTATTTTGAGCCGCAGCTGAAAAATAAAAACTTGTCAGTAAAACAATTAATATAGTATTTTTAAAAGTCATTAATCCTTCGCTGGTCTATAGTAAATTCTAAGTTTAACGGAGTCTTTTAAATAATCCGATTCCATTACATCAAACTTCACAATCTCATTTCCTGTTCGTTCTTGTAAATCAGAAATTAGAATACTTGTTCTATCTGGATGAATATTTTCAATTTTTTCGTACTGGATTATTTGGGTTTCAATCCCCTTTTTGTAAAACGATTTCTCGGTGAAAAATAGGATTAATACAATCAGTAAGTTAGTCAAAATCAATACGCCCACATTAAGCGTTTCTGCTGATATAGCGTTAATTACCGATAATGAAATTACCACAAACATGTACGTCATTTCTTTTACTGGAATAGTGGTAGTTCTGTACCTAAGTATAGAAAAAACAGCAAATAACCCGAACGCAAACCCTACCCCTAATTGTGTTTGAGAGAACATGTATACCATGAAAAATATGACTGGGCTAAAAATTAAATAGGTAAATACATACTCCTCATCTTTCCGAGTTGGTTTGTATATTTTTAGAACAATGAAATAAGAGGCTAATATGTTTAAGAAGAGTCTAGACCCTAATTCAATAAATTGAGGGTTCCCTAATTCTAAATTAAAGAAACTAGAAACTTGCACTTGTGATATGATGGTAAGAAAACTATACATTAACTATTTTTTTGATGTTATTTATTATGGGTAAGAATCTGTTTTTCTTAACGTTAGCATTTAACATTACCACAGAAGAACAGTATTTTGAAAAACTCGTATTATATATTTTTAAATCTTTTAAAGCTCTAATAAACGGACTTCTACTAGAGTAACTCATTTGTTTTACTTCTACTATCACCATATTGGTAAATTCAAATTCGTTGTTGGTATTGGATGTACGCATACCAAAATCAATAGTTAACTTCTCTGTTAACTCCGTATTTGCCAAGGTAATTCTTCGGTACTTTATTTCTGTTTGGTAAGACAGCTCACTAAATTTAAATCCTGTTCTATCTGCCAAAACCTTTTCTGTTTCGGGGTTCTGAAAATCTCTAAATTCGTTTAACGCAACTCTATGCTTTACGGTTTTACCTTTATTCGTCTTGTTCTTTACCTCAAAGAAAAACGGTCCTTTCTCACTGTATTTTCTAATGCGTACCTTACTTCTA
>CAXMPG010000088.1:0-8911 GCA_964195485.1 uncultured Desulfobacterales bacterium | reverse complement strand
AACCAACTTATCTTAAGTTCTAACCCTTGACCTAGCTCTTGATCTAATACGCATGGTTAGCGTTAATAACCCAAACATATACATATCCGTATGATTATCACGACCTCTGATTCCTCCAGCGTTATGCCTTCCTACACTATTATAGCGTTTATCAGCCATTTCCTTTGATTCGATACCGAAAGCTGCCTCAAGCGCGTCTCCATTATAGTATGTGGTACTCACATCGTCCAAGTAATCGGTAGTTGTAAATCGCATACCTGCTTCAAATTGAATACCGGTAATTTTTGAAATATTATATTTAACTCCAATACCCGAAGGAAAAACAAAGGTGAATTGCGAGTAATCCTTAGGAGCCCCATCTAAACCTTGACCTTCTGTGTTTAGAGGCGCCAAATTAAGCCATTCTCCATTGCTATTAGTTCCCTTTGGATTATAATACGCTCCTCCAATTCCTGCAAAAATATATAATGAGAAATTTGTTGACCCGTATCCTTTTACCCCTTTCAACTTATATCTAGACCCAATCTTTTCTTTTAAAATATAAAATTCGACCTGACCAGAGAATTCAATCAATCCTGTTTGCACATCTAGATTTCTCCTTCTTCTATCCAGATTTTCAGTTAACTTATCATCAGCGTTAAGTTGCGCATACAATAAATTTATTTTCAATGAAAAACGATCATGAATTCTATATTTAGCAAATCCACCCACCACATAACTAGTTGTTTGAAATTGAAAATCACCGTATCGAGAACCGACTCCAGGGCCACCACCTAAATCACTAAGCATATTACTCGCTCCAATAGTAATACCCACTTCTTTTCTATATCTGTTCCACCTTTGCGCGTCTGCATTCTGCACAAAGACCAACATAAAAAGTCCTGCTACCGAAAATAGCATGAAAAACTGTTTCATAATACCCCAATTTGAAACACATAAAGGCTAAAAAGATATTGATTATTAGCATTCTTCACCTCTCACGTGAAAAATCAAATCCAAGTCATAATTTGTAGAAATTACAACTTATTTATACCTGTAGCAATTAGTTTGTTTCTTAATTTAATTCGTGTGTATAAGCCCAGCATAACTAGCACATTGAACTCAATTTGGGCAAAGGTAAGACATTAGTTTCTTTTGTCAAGGCCCCAATGCAATTTGTGACGAAGGGTCTTAAAAAAGGTTTGGTCTGGAAACTGCACCAAGTTTATTAAATATTTTGCTTTTTTAATTTTCATCACACATGAAGAGTCAACTCTCTGCATCCTTGAATCTAGACTCACTAAAGACCTATCTGTTCGACCTTCAATTTTCAAGGTTATCTCTGAGTCATCTGAAACAACCATAGGGCGCATATTAAGGTTGTGCGGGGCTATTGGAGCAATGATAAAGTTATTTGAGCCTGGCGCCACAATCGGACCACCAACACTCAAGGAATATGCTGTTGAACCCGTTGGAGTTGATACAATCAAACCATCTGCCCAATAGGAGTTCAGAAACTCACCGTTCACATAGGTATGAATGATAATCATAGAGGCATGATCGTTTTTATGCACTGTTACTTCATTCAGTGCAAAATTTCTTTTACCAAATAAATCATTTTCAGTAGAAACTTCCAAGAGACTTCTTTCTTCAATCTTATAATTTCCATTAAAAAAATTATCAATAGATTCTCGAATATCCTTAGAACTTACTCTAGCCAAAAAACCTAAGCGGCCAGTATTAATACCTAAAATAGGGATGCGAGTATCGCGAAGTAAAATAGTAGAATCTAAAAAAGTCCCATCACCTCCAATACTAATAAATAAATCGGGTTTCTGATTTTTGTTTCTAGCAGACGTAAATGGTATGGCATGTTCTAACTCTAGGCCAAATTCCTCAATAAGCTTATTTAGGTACTTTTTATGGATTTGAATTTCAATCTCTTGTTCTTTCAGGTAATCCAATAAAAAAATGATATCACGTTTAAATTTGTGATTTAACTCCTTTCCAAATATTGCGACCGATTTCATATCTTTATATTTACTCAAAGTAACAAAATGTTATTCTTATATAGACTTATTAAAATGCAAAAAGAACCCACTTTCATTTTCCCTATTAAAAGAATACTCCATCCGCATTACAAAATCATAAAACGCAGTAATGTCAAGTCCCACACCATAACCATAAGCCCATTTATTGGACAACAGATTTTCTGAAGCATAAAATTCATCATCTGCATATCCTAAATCGAAATATGTATTCAAATACATTGCAAAATAGGGCTTATTAAACTTATCAAATGGCAACCAATTTAAATACAGTTTCTTTTTCTTAAGGATATTAAACTTGACATTAGCTTTAACTACACCATACTTTTCCGCATCCATTACATACAATTCATATCCACGAACAAAATTCGAATATCCCAAACCTTGTTGAATAGAATAAGGGGTTTTGTCAAGGAAAGACGCTTTACCCACTATGCTATTTGCAAAGTACCACCTTCCTCCAAGGGGAACATGCCAATATATACCGCCTTGAGCAGTTAAGACATTTAGCCCTTCATTATCTAAAACTCCTAACCCATATTTATTAACGTATAGCTCTACTTTGTATCCTTTTAAAGGGTAATCAATGTAATCTCGGGTATCATATTTACCATAATAACTTAATGTAAAGAAATCTGTACGATTTTGATTATTCTTTAAATAATCATCTGTTAAATCCGTAATCACAGAATCTACCCGAATTTGATTATACATCAATCCAATTCTATGTCGCGCGTTTAATCCTTTTCTATACGTTAAGTTCAACTTACCAAAAATGACTTGCCGGCTCGGACCATCATTACTTTTATAAAAAACGCGTTTATTTTCAGCGCTCGTGTAATTCACCTCTTTATACTCTGCATATCCCCCAGCCATATATAAACCTAAAGTCTTTTTCTTATTTAAGTTCGGAATGTTATACCCTAAAGAGAACTGATTTTCAAACCCAACTTTAGTCATTACTTGGAAGGTTTCGTTTCTACCTCTGAAATTGTACCAGTTCAAAAATATTCCATAGGTTAATCTATCAAAATCTTTGGTTTCCCACCATGTATTGAAATTTCTATCCCCATTTTCCAGTATAGGAAAAGGCCATACATACCAGCGTTCTTCCAAGTTAAATTGAATAGAAGCAACATTATTTTCATTAACGGCAATATCAAATTCTGTTTTATTAAAAAGACTGGTATTGAAAATATTCTCCCTACTCCGGATTACCTTTTCCTGCAACTCACTCAATACAAGAGTGTCACCAATTTGATAAGTTAATTCTCTGAGCAAAACAAACTCTTTAGTTTTTTCTCTACCAACGAAAGAAGTCTTGCCAACAATTACCGTTTTTGACGAATCTATTTGAGCTAACCCAATATTAGCGTAGAAAATGAAACAAATAAAAAGTAAACTAAACCTCATTTTATAATGTGGCTATAAATTAAGCATATGCATAAGGTTATCATACCTGTCTTGCATAACGTTGTTTTCAGATTTCAACTGATAACTAGCCAAAACTTTATATTCAAATCGGTCTAATGCAGTTAACACATCCTCCACCTCTTGTTTATTGAGTTTTATGGTCAATACAATTTTATTATCCTCCTTATTCGTGCGGATGTATGTTCCAAGAATCTTAACTCCGGTACTTTCAATTACTCGCGTAATCTCTGTTAAGTAATAGTCATTAGCAGCAAGTTCTATTTCAATAACCGAACCTACATCTTGGACTATGGATGAACTACCAAAAACATTTACAATTCTATCACGTGTAATTAAGCCTATAAAATGATTCTTATCATCAACCACTGGAATGCAGCTTAAGCTAGATAATTGCACTTTATTTACTGCCGATAAAAAGTGTTCAGATTGATTGATTGAAACATCCGGTAATCTTATTTTACTTTGCGCAACCGTTTGGCTCCAGTCATCAAACTCAAAAACATCTTCTTCGTAAATAAGACCTATAAAAAGTGACCCATTTACCACTGGGTAATGCGAAAGTTTAAATTCATCCATAAAACCAATAGCCTTATCACAAGTATCTACTGTTTCAAGGTATGGTAATTCTATATCTGCTAATTCACCTGCAGTCATGGTTTATTTGATTTTAGTCTGTTTAGTAAAACAAAAATTTACCTTTGCTATTCGGTTCAAAAATAGAAAAATATGACTCAACTAAGTGTCAATATCAATAAAGTTGCAACGATTAGAAATGCGCGTGGCGGAAATACACCAAACGTATTAAAGGTAGCTTTAGATTGCGAAAGATTTGGTGCACAAGGCATCACTATTCATCCTCGGCCAGATGAGCGTCACATCCGATTTTCGGATGTAGACGATTTAGCAGGCACGGTAAAAACAGAATATAATATTGAGGGTTATCCTAGTGAAGATTTCATTCAAATGGTAATCAAATACAAACCTGCCCAGGTTACGTTGGTTCCTGATGGACCAGATGTTTTGACTTCCAATGCTGGATGGGATACTGTAAAAAATCAAGAATTATTAAAAGGGATTGTTTTTCGTTTTAAGGAAGCTGGAATTCGCACTTCTATTTTTATTGACGCGAATTCAGAGATGATTAAAAACGCACGGTTAACGGGCACCGATAGAGTAGAACTTTACACCGAATCTTATGCAGACGGCTATCCTACAAATAAAGAATTAGCGATTGCGCCTTTTATTGAAGCAGCCAAAACGGCAAAAGAAGTCGGTCTAGGATTAAATGCAGGACATGATTTAAGTTTAGAGAATCTTCGGTATTTCGCAGAGAACGTTCCAGGATTATTAGAAGTCTCTATTGGTCATGCGTTAATTTCAGATGCATTGTATTACGGATTAGAGAATACTATTGCGTTGTATTTACGTGAATTGAGACCCGTAGAATAAATTTAAAACATCAATCCTCTAGCCCCTCCCGATAGCTATCGGGGCAAAAGAGGAAAATTTAAATTATGAAATTACATCACAAAATTATTGGAGAAGGACAGCCACTAATCATTTTACATGGTCTTTTTGGCGTGCTTGATAATTGGCAGACTTTAGGTAAACGATGGGCTGAAAATTACCAAGTGATTTTAGTAGATCTTCGTAATCACGGGCATTCACCTCATGACTCAGAGTTAAACTATCAAGTTATGATGGAAGATTTGGAAGAGCTTACCGATGATTTATTTTTAGATGAAATCAATATCATTGGGCATTCTATGGGAGGTAAATTGGCTATTAAATTTGCGCAAACCTACCCCGAATTAATGAATAAGCTTATTGTTGCTGATATTGGACCAAAAAAATATCCCATACATCATCATCAAATACTAGAAGGCTTGGTAAGCGCACCAATTAATGAAGTGAAATCAAGACTAGAAATAAAATCACACTTATCTAAATACATTAAACAAGATCACATTATTCAGTTTTTCTTAAAGAATCTATACTGGAAAGAAAAAGGAAAACTAGCCTGGCGGTTTAATTTAGACGCTATTGCAAACAACATTCAAAATGTGGGTGATGATTTGCTTCATACCCCATTTGATAAACCCACATTGTTTATTCGAGGAGGAAGTTCAAATTATATTTTAGATGAAGACATACCAGCAATAACCAACACTTTTCCAAATTCTCAGATTGCAACTATTCCAAATGCAGGGCATTGGCTTCATGCAGAAAACCCTCAAATGTTCTTTGAAATGGTTGATGGTTTTTTAAAAGACTAATACAATATAAATTTCAAGAGCCCCCATTTACGCTATCAAAATACGCGCATCTACAGTGTAAATTTGGTCTCCAGAACCCATTAACGGATTTAAATCCATTTCTTCAATTTGCGGAGCAATCTCTACTAAAGCGGACACTTTGGTAATTATTTCTGCAAATAAATCAATATTGATTCCCGGTTTACCTCGGTAGCCTTGTAGTATAGGATTGATTTGTAATCTATCAATCATTGTTAATGCTTCGACTTTTCCTACTGGCGACAATCCTGCGCGGATATCTTTAAAAACTTCAATATAGATACCACCCAAACCGCACATTATTATGTGGCCAAAAGCGCCTTCTCTTCGCGCACCGGCAAAAATTTCTAATCCTTCTAATTGCGGTTGCATTAACACACCTGTTACCTCTTCAATATTCTTTAGGCGAATAAATTCTAACTTAACTTCTTTCTCCGAAGTTACATTTAGTACTACTCCTCCAACATCTGTTTTATGAATAGGACCAACTACTTTCATCACTAACGGAAATCCTATTTCTCTAGCTATTTCTAAAGCCTCTTCTTCCGATTTCACCACTGTTTCATAAGCCGTAGGAATTCCGGCTGCAGCTAATAACTTTCCAGTTTCATCTGGAGGTAATAACCCACTCGAGGATTCTGAAATGACAGATTCAATCAATTTTGTATCTACATCAGGTAAACTAACATCTAATAATGTAGGTAGGGGAGTTGCAAAAACCTCTGCTAATGCGGATCCTAAATCTACCTCATCTGGAAAGTTCACCCGTTCTTTCGACAAGAAATACTCAATCTCTTTTTCCGCATTAATTAAAGATGGGAGTACTGGATAAATAGGCTTTTTACAAAACTTCATTTTCACGTTTAAAACCTTATACACGTTCTCCACATCAAATAAGCCTGCGCTGCCAAATACAACCGCCATTCCATCAATTTCGTCAAAATTATGTTCGCAGTAATCAATGATAATCCCTAATTGGTCAGCTGTTCCAGTAGCTAGAAAATCAATTGGATTTGAAACCGAGGATCCCGCATGTAAATACCCCAATAACTCATCGGCATCTTTACCCGAAATAGTGGGTACTTTTAATCCGCCTTTTTCAAGGGCATCCGTAAGCATCACCGCAGAACCGCCCGCATGGGTAATTACCGCAATATTTTCACCTACTAATTCTTTATAATTAAAAATCCCAGCAACAGTTATGAGTTCACTTCTACTGCTACAATAAACAATTCCCGCTTTACGGAAAAGAGCTCTAGTAATAAAATCACTCGTAGCAACCGCACCTGTATGTGAGGAAGCCGCTCTGCTACCAGCAGCAGAATACCCAGATTTTATGGCTGCAATTTTACATCCCTTATTAATAAGTGATGAAGCATGTTTTAAAAATTTTATTGGATTAGCAAAACTCTCAATATAGAGTAGCTTTATTTTAGAACTTTCACCCTCCGTGTATGTTTCGTCTAAATGTTCTAGCACTTCTTCTACGCCTGTTTGCGCACTATTACCTACAGAAAACACCTGATTAAAGCGCACTCCATTTTGCATTCCGGCTTCCATTATAAAAACAGCTGTTGCACCCGATCCACTAATTAAATCGACTCCATCTTTAGAGAGAGAAGGTACTGGAAGCGTGAAAACGCCTTGATAATCTCTATTGATAACACCAATACAATTCGGTCCAATTAGGCTACCGCCCACTTTATTTACCTGTATAGCAATGGCCTCTTCTAACTCTTTACCTTCCTCATCCGATTCACCGAAACCAGCTGAAATAATAATAAACCCTCTGGTATTCTTTTCTTCGGTAAGTGTTTTAATAACGCTCAAACAAAACCGTGCGGGAATAGCCAAAATAGCTAAATCCACATGAGGCAAATCTTCTACCTTACTTAAGCAAGGAATCCCTTGAACCTCCGTTTCTTTTGGGTTTACAACAAATAAATCACCCGAAAAGCTACCTGAAATCAAATTGGTCACCATTTTCCCACCGGGTTTTGACGGACTATTAGACCCACCAATAACGGCTATACTTTTTGGTTTTATTAAAGAAGAATGTAACATAGTTTGAAATTTGACGCAAAAGTATATCGCTCACACTCGATGAAACATGACATTTTTTAGCTTAACCAATAAAAGCCTCTAATAAAGTGAATTATTTATTTAGCCGAGTTCGCATCACTTTCTTCTTGTGCAGATAACCAACCACCACCGAGTGACTTATAAAGCAAAACGTAGGAATTCACCACATTTAGTCGCACCGTAATAAAATCTAATTGCGAAGAAAAAGATTGTCTTTGTTGTTCTAAAACCTCTAAATAGGTGGTTGAGCCTTGGTCATATCTTACTTTAGACAAAACCTCAGACTCTATAGCCGTTTCCATTTTAGACTTTAATGAAATACGCTCTTCATTATACGTCTCAATTTTCACCAATGCATCTTCCACTTCTTTGAATGCTTGTAAAACCACGCCTTCATAATCTAGTAACGAAGCCTCTGCATTATACGTAGCAATTTCTACTCGTTTTTTATTTTTTCCGAATTGATAAATTGGACCAGCTAAAGTAGCTCCCGTTGACCACGCTAATCCAGCACCACTAAAACTAGTTAAACTAGGACTTGCAACTCCTAAGGCTCCAGTAATACTAAAGGAAGGCCATCGAGCGGCTTCTGCTGCACCAATTTGCGCATTTAAAGAATGGTACTTTTCGGCAGCTTGTAGTATATCTGGTCTTCGTGTTAACAAAGACGAAGGTAATCCTACAGGTATATTCATATCTACATTCTGTACCGAAAAAGGTGTTCCAGTTGCTACACTTTCTGAGGAGCGTCCCAATAGAATACTTAATGCATTTTCATTAAGCGCAATTGCTCTTTTAAATCCTGGAATAGCAGCTGCCGCACCATCACGTTGTAATTTAGCTTGATTGTAATCCATTAAGGAAATCATTCCTCCTTCAAACTTTGCCCCCATTATTAATAATCCACTATCACGAGATTCAAAGGTATTCTCTGAAATTGCCAATAATGAATAGCTGGCCAATAAGTTAAAATACGCAGTAGAAACCGAAGAAATTAATGCGATTTGAAGCGTTCGTTTACCGTATTCAGAGGATAAGTATTGTGCTTGCGCAGATTCTGTTAGCCGTCTATAT
>CAXMPG010000087.1:0-4659 GCA_964195485.1 uncultured Desulfobacterales bacterium | reverse complement strand
TAATCTAACGTTGCGTCCATTCTTAAATTTTAAGTTGTCAAAAATACCAAACGGTAAAGTAACCGTTTATATTTTAAAATAATTTTGGTTGATTTTCACTATCCGAGTCATCTTGCTCCGGTTCCTCTGGAATAGGCTCTTCATAATGCAAGGGTTCTCCCAAATCAATAGATTTAACCTTCAGTTTTGTTAAACGGTTTCCGGAAGCTTTAAAGCTTTTAATAGAAATAAAGTCCTCCATATTGAATTCTTCATCTTCCCTATCATTGGTACGTTTATCAAAAGATACATTTACCATTGGACGCCAATCCGAAGATACAAGCTCTAAATAAGAGTCTTCATGCTCTGAAATAAAGTGTAATTTCTTGGTAGTTTCCTCTATTAAGAATCGCTTTACAAAAAACTGATGCTTCTCTCCATCCCAATAAATAGCCGTAATTGGTTTGTTGGGGTTCCATTTTTCTAGTATCAAATAATCATCATCTACCTTGGTAGAAACATCAAATCCCGTTAAACGGTAATGTCCGGATGAAGTGATATGTAAAATTCTATCTTCTCCTTTAAACTCCCCTAACTCATTACCTCTACCATCTGAATTAAAAGCAGATACGGCATCATCAAACCAAATCTTACGTGCCGATAAGGTAGAAATTCCTTTCTCTTTCAATTCAATTTTACTAATGATATGCTTCGATAAAATATTACCTCCAGCACCACGACCTTTAATGCCTAATTCTGCAAAGTCGAAATCAAATTTTAATTTCTTTACTTTTCCAGTATTACGTAAAATCACACTCACGGATTCCGCTTCACCATTAGGATTTACCGTTAAGTACATTACCTTAGTTTTTGCGGTACCACGTGTTAAATCGTACTCTTTATCTCGTGTAATGGATGTAATTTGAAATCTCTTTACGCGAACAGGACCTGAAGGGCCATCTCTATATACTAAGTTGTATGTAGTGCGCTCATCCCCTTTTTTCCAAATAGCAACATGAAGGATTCCTTTACCTACAAAGGTTTTCTCATCCACACGGGTAACACGCATTTTACCGTCTTTTAGAATAACGATAACATCATCAATATCAGAACAGTTCGTTAAAAACTCCCCTTCATTTCGTTTTAATCCTGTACCAACAAAACCCTCTTCTAAATTAACGAATAGTTTTACGTTAGCCGCAGCCACTTTGGTAGCGTCAATCGCACTAAACGAACGAATTTCTGTTTTCCGCTCTCTTCCTTTACCGTATTTCCTTTTAAGTTCTTTAAAATAGGCTACTGCAAACTCGGTTAAATGGTCTAAATGATTTTTAACTTGTAACATCTCCGCCTCCAAATTGGATATGAATGTATCCGCTTTTTCAGCATCATGCTTAGTTATCCTACGCATTTGGATATCCATTAGCTTCGTTAAATCTTCATCCTTAATCTCTCGAACAAGTGTTTTAACATACGGCTGTAACGCCTTTAAAGTATAGACTTTAGCTTCCTCATAGGTTTTACCATCAAAAGCTATGTATATTTTATTTTCAATAAAAATTCTTTCTAATGACAGTTGATGCCATTTTTCTTGAAGCTCTCCTAACTTAATTCGCAACTCTAACTCTAGCAAGTCTTTGGTACGTAAAGCGGAATATTTCAGCATTTCAGATACGCCCATAAAACGGGGCTTATCATCAATAATTACAGAGGCATTTGGCGAAATTGATTTCTCACAATCTGTAAATGCGTACAAGGCATCCATCATTTTATCTGGCGATGTACCTGGCGCTAAATGAACTAGAATCTCTACTTCACTTGCGGTATTATCTTCAATTTTCTTAACTTTTATTTTCCCCCGTTCGTTTGCCTTAACGATACTTTCCATCACACTTCCGGTATCAGAACCGAAAGGTATTTCAACTATTTTTAAGGTTTTAGAATCCACAATTTCCATGCGTGCACGAACCTTAATTTTACCCCCACGTAAACCGTCATTGTAATTGCTAAAATCCGCTAATCCACCGGTTAAAAAGTCAGGCATTATACTGACTCTTTTATCCAGTAAAGCATTGATAGATTGGTCGATTAACTCAATAAAATTGTGTGGAAAAATCTTACATGCCATTCCAACCGCAATACCTTCCACCCCTTGGGCTAAAAGCAACGGAAACTTAACGGGTTGCGTAACGGGCTCTTTGTTCCTACCATCATAAGACTGTTGCCACTCGGTTGTTTTAGCATTAAAAACAATCTCTAAGGCAAACTTTGTCAAACGAGCCTCAATGTAACTGGATGCCGCAGCACCATCACCCGTGAAAATACTACCCCAGTTACCCTGAGGATCGATAAGTAAGTCTTTTTGGCCTAACTGCACCATAGCATCAGCAATAGAAGCATCACCGTGCGGGTGGTATTTCATGGTATTACCCACCACATTAGCCACTTTATTATAGCGGCCATCTTCTAATTCACGCATACTGTGCAAAATTCTACGCTGCACGGGCTTTAGCCCATCATTTAGATGCGGAACCGCACGCTCCAAAATAACATAAGAAGCATAATCTAAAAACCAATCTTCATACAGACCTGAAACACGAATTACGTGTTCCATATCGCTGTTTTCATCTGCTGAAAATTCTGGTTCTTCGTGTATATTGTCGTTGTCTTCGATACTCATTTTTGAATTGGTTTTCTTTTAATTACCAATTAATTAACTCAACTTACTTAATGTTTTGAATTAAGCAATTTCTTCTTCAATATCGCCCTCTACTTTCAAGTTTTCGATAATGAACTTCTGACGGTCAGGGGTATTTTTACCCATATAGAATTCCAGTAAATTATTTATGGGCGTGTCATGTCCAACAATTACCGGTTGTAGGCGTATTTGCTCTCCAATAAAAGCTCTAAACTCATCGGGAGAAATCTCTCCAAGCCCTTTAAATCGAGTAATCTCAGGCGTCCCTTTTAATTTAGTCATGGCACTTCTACGTTCTAATTCAGAATAGCAATAAATAGTTTCTTTCTTGTTTCTTACTCTAAACAATGGTGTTTCCAACACGAATAGATGTCCGCTTTTAACTAAATCAGGAAAGAATTGTAAGAAAAATGTAATCAACAAAAGTCGAATGTGCATCCCATCGACATCCGCATCGGTAGCTAAAACCACTTTGTTGTAACGCAATCCTTCTAATCCGTCTTCAATATTTAAAGCCGATTGCAACAGGTTAAACTCTTCATTTTCGTAAACAATTTTCTTAGTTAAACCATAGCAATTCAAAGGCTTACCCTTTAAACTAAATACAGCTTGCGTACGAACTTCTCGTGCTTTTGTAATGGAACCAGATGCAGAATCACCCTCGGTAATAAACAAGGTGGTTTCTTCTATTCCCTCTTTTTTAGTATTAAAATGCAAACGACAGTCACGTAATTTCTTGTTATGAAGATTTGCCTTTTTAGCCCGGTCTCTAGCCAGTTTTTTAATACCCGCTAAGTCTTTCCGCTCGCGCTCTGACTGAACAATACGTTTTTGAATCTCTTGCGCTGCTTCTGGATGACGGTGTAAATAATTGTCAAATCGTGTGGTCAAGAAATCCAATATGAAAACCCGCATACTTGGTCCGTCTGGTCCGATATCATTAGAACCTAGCTTGGTTTTAGTTTGCGACTCAAACACGGGTTCCAGTACCTTTACACTTATTGCAGCAGATATACCCGATCGAATATCAACCGTATCATAGTTTTTACCAAAATGGTCTCTAATCGTCTTAATATACGCCTCTCTAAAAGCCGTTTGATGTGTACCACCTTGCGTAGTATACTGACCGTTCACAAAAGAGAAATACTCTTCTCCGTAACTATCGGTATGCGTAATGGCCATTTCAATATCCTCTCCTTCTAAGTGAATAATTGGATACAACTCTTTCGCTGACAACTTATTAGTCAATAAGTCTTTTAGTCCATTTTCGGATTGAATTTTATTTCCATTGAAAAGAACCGTTAATCCTCTATTGAGGTACGCATAATTCCAAATTAGGCTTTCTACATGCTCTGAACGGTAATGATAAGCCGGGAAAATATCGGGATCTGGTTTAAAGGAAATCTTTGTTCCTTTACGGCTTCCTGATTCAGAGATAGCTGCATCTTCTTGAATTTCACCGACAGAAAACTCGGCTTTTTTAGTTTTTCCATCTCTAAAAGATTCGACTAAAAAAAACGCAGAAAGAGCATTTACTGCTTTGGTACCAACCCCATTTAATCCTACCGATTTCTTAAAAGCAGCACTATCATATTTACCACCGGTATTCATTTGCGACACACATGCCACCACTTTTCCGAGCGGAATACCACGTCCGTAATCACGAACTTTAACCAATCCTTCTTTAATACTAACTTCAATCGTGCGGCCATTACCCATCACAAACTCATCAATAGAATTATCTAAGACCTCTTTCAACAAGATGTAAATCCCATCGTCATAGCTCTTTCCATCTCCCAGTTTCCCAATATACATCCCTGGCCTTAAGCGAATATGCTCTTTCCAATCCAGTGATTTTATATGATCTTCGGTATAGTTTGTTTCTGTTGCCATCTATAATTAAAATTGTGCTAAAATTATTGATTTCATGCAGGTTAAATAAGAGGTTGTTCAGACAATTATCAACAAAGTATTGAACCGTT
>CAXMPG010000086.1:0-2146 GCA_964195485.1 uncultured Desulfobacterales bacterium | reverse complement strand
CATTGAAAATGCATCAAAAAGACTTGGAAAGACTGGTTATCAGAATTATCTACAATTAGAGATTTTACAAAAGGATAAAGAAATATCTAAGAATACTATTGCGCACTTAATGAATGAAAGCCAGTTAAAAGAGGAGAATTTAAGCTTTCAAAAAATCCTAATAATCTTAATGGGTGTGATTATATTATTGGCCGTCATGGCCTTGCTGTACATTATTAGAGTATCTAAACAACGTAGAATAGCCAATCAAAAACTGGCTCTGCGGTCTTTAAGAACACAAATGAATCCTCATTTTATATTTAATGCATTAAACTCTGTCAACAGTTTTATTTCCAGTAGTGATGAACGTGCAGCTAATAAGTTTTTAACCGAGTTCTCTACCCTAATGCGCACGGTGATGGAAAATTCAGAACATGATTTTATTCCACTTAGCAAGGAATTAGAAATACTCAAAATTTACCTGGATTTAGAACATTTTAGATTTAAAGATAAATTTGATTTCGAACTAGAAATTCAAAAAGACCTGGAAATTGAATCGTTTGTGATTCCTCCTATGCTTATTCAGCCTTATATAGAAAACGCGATATGGCATGGACTCCGGTATAAGGAGGATAAAGGGAAGTTATTGGTTAACGTGAGTTCCGACTCAGGAATGCTAAAAATCAAAATATCTGATGATGGTATTGGACGAAACAAGAGTGAAGAAATCAAAACAAAGAATCAAAAAAAGATAAAAAGTACCGCTCTCAAAAACATCAATGAACGCGTAAAACTTTTCAATAACTTGCATAAAATTAAAGTGAATGTAAGACTTAGTAATTTATACGAAGATGGTTCTGGAACCGTTGTAATCATTGAAATTCCGCAATCTCATAATGAATAAATTACGCGCATTAATCATAGAAGACGAAGAAGCAAGTAGAATTACACTTCGTAATTACTTAGGTAAATACTGTCCTAATATTGAATTGCTTGCAGAAGCAAGTGATATAAATGAAGGGTTTAAGGCGATTAAACAACACAAACCCCAGGTCATTTTTTTGGATATTGAAATGCCTTTTGGAAATGCGTTCGACCTTTTAGAAAAATTTGAAACCGTTGATTTTGAAATCATATTTGTAACGGCATTCAGTAAGTATGCCTTAGAAGCACTAAACCTAAGTGCAAGTAACTACCTGCTTAAACCGGTTAATATTGATGAGCTTATTTTGGCCGTAGAAAAGGTAACCAAGACCGTATTAGCTAATAGTAATCTAAGGACTTCTAGTATCTTACTAGAGAATTTAACGATCGAAAATAAACAGCTTAAAAAAATGGTTTTGCCCATGTTAGACGGCTTTGAAGTGGTTACTTTAAAAGATATTGTATGGTGTGATGCGAATGATAACCTTACCGAATTACATCTCCTAGATGGGACAAAAAGAACGGTTTGCAAAACATTGAAATTCTATGAAAACGTTTTGCAGGATTACGATTTTATTCGTGTACACAAATCGCATATCGTAAATATTAATTACGTTAAACAGTACAAAAAGGGAAAAGGTGGTGAGATTATTCTCACCAACGGGGTAGCTGTTCGTGTTTCACCCACCCGAAAAGCCGCATTTTTGGACCGGTTTAAATAAACTTGACGCCATTCATTGAATTAAAACAGTGGCAGAAACTTATTTATCCACCTAGTTACAAGGCGGCTGCCAAATCATTTATCAAGACCTGAATGCTTGACTTATCTTTCTCATCCACTAATTCGCCATCCTTTACCTTATCAAAGAAACTACCCACACTATAACCTCCAATAACTTTTGCGCCTTGGTGCGGCATAATAGCTAGTAACTGTTGCATAACAGAAGCTCCTCCTCTAGCTCCTGGCGAAGTACTTAAGAAAACTGTGGGTTTATTATTGTAAACCTTTCCTCCCATTCTCGATAACCAATCCATCGTATTTTTAAATGCTGCAGGCATAGAACCGTTATGCTCTGGTGATGAAATTAGAAATCCATCTGCTTGTTGAACCAATGTATGAAATTCCACCATAGTGGCTGGAAACCCGTTCTCATTTTCTTCATCCTCGCCATAAACAACCGCAGGATAATCTCTTATATTTAAGATGGTTACTTCCACATCTGTAATCATACGAGATACCGCT
>CAXMPG010000085.1:0-8389 GCA_964195485.1 uncultured Desulfobacterales bacterium | reverse complement strand
AGTAAAAAAGTGAAAATGAGAATATTCTTCATTAATTAATAATTTCTACAACCTGTTTTTGAATTTCTTCTTCTCCATCTAACACGTTTAACACATAAATACCAGAAGGTAAAGCAGAGGTATTAATATTTGATACCCCTTGTGTTATATTTTGATGAATAACAATCATACCCAAACTGTTTACTATTTTTAGTTGTAATTGTTTTTTGACTTCGTACTCACCCGTAGATATAGACAACACATTATGAGCTGGATTTGGATAGACTTCAAAAATGGTATTTTCAGTTACCTCGCGTAATTCAAAAATACGGTGCGTTTCTTTTTTATTTTCGGGTGCGCTATACTCCATCAATTCGGGTAAATATAGCTCGTTTTGGCTAAATTTCAACCATGATTTAGCATAAATGCCTTCACGTGTATTATCATTTATGCTTAGCTGTTCTAAAGTGGTTTTTGTACTTGCAGGTAATTCTAACACTTCTTTTTGAGCATTTGCCAAAGTGGCATCATATAAGGTATAAATATTTTTAACCCCACTAATAGTAGTTTGTTGCCATGGGGTTAAACTATAATTGGTAGTGAGGTTATTGAGTACACCCGCTGCTTCTGCTTTTTCGGCAATTTCATTCCCCTATCACTCCGATAAACCAAAGTCCCAAAGAGACGAAATATGCAAACGATGGACAAAGTCCATCATGAAACACCCAATCAATTTTCAAGTCCTGGCAGGACGAAATAAAAACACATCTCAAAATCGGAAACCAGTTCAATAGAAACCCTCCAGTAAAAAGCTAATTTACTGCCATTTAAACTTAAAAACTTTTCAAAACCTAAGCTATCAGCCAAGAATGATAGCCTAAGAAAGTAAAATCACATAATGCCCAATAATAACAAGCAATCAAGCGGCTAATCAAAGGTTATTTCATATTTTTGCAAACTTTTACATAATTCGTATAGATTGAGTTTGAGAAGCTTTTCTCACACATGGTTCCGTTTAAAAGCAAAATCGTGTCATTGATTTATTAAAATGAAAAACGCATGAAGTTAACAAAGTTCAAGATTGACATTCCTGATAGCTTAATTGCTCAGCATCCTGCTCCAGAAAGAGACGAAGCTAGATTAATGGTATTACACCGTGAAACCGGAGAAATAGAACATAAAGTATTCAAAGATGTGGTGGATTACTTTGGCGAGGATGATTTAATGGTCATGAACGATTCAAAGGTTTTTCCTGCTAGACTTTATGGTAATAAAGAAAAAACAGGCGCAAGAATCGAGGTTTTCTTATTAAGAGAACTAAATACTGAAAGCCGTTTATGGGATGTGTTAGTAGATCCAGCGCGTAAAATTCGTATTGGTAACAAATTGTATTTTGGTGACAATGACGATTTAATTGCAGAGGTAATTGACAATACAACTTCTCGTGGTAGAACTTTACGTTTCTTATTTGATGGTGATTACACCGATTTTAAAAACTTGATTTACCAAATGGGTGAAACGCCTCTTCCAGATTACATTACACGTGATGTAGAGCCAGAAGATGTAGAAAGATACCAAACCATTTTTGCTAAAACAGAAGGTGCTGTTGCGCCTTCATCTGCAGGTTTACACTTTAGTAGAAACCTAATGAAACGTTTAGAGCTTCAAGGGGTGGACTATTCTTTCTTAACTATTAATACTAGTTTAGGTAGTTTCCGTCAAGTAGAGGTAGAAGATTTAACCAAGCACAAAATGGATAGCGAAAAATTAGTTGTTCCTGCAATTACCGCAGAAAAAGCTAACATCGCTAAAAGAAAACATAAAAAAATCTGTGCGGTAGGAACTTCTGTTTTAAGAAGTTTAGAAACTACGGTAACCACGGATGGTTATTTAAAAGAATACGATGGTTGGACCAATAAATTTTTATTTCCACCTCATAACTTCTCAGTAGCAAATTCTTTAATTACCAACTTCCATAATTCGCATTCAACTTTAATGATGGCTGTTGCTGCATTTGGTGGATACGATGAAGTACGTCATGCATATGATGTGGCCATTAAAGAAAAGTATAGATTCCAAGCATACGGAGACGCTATGCTAATTATCTAAGACTCGTAGCACGCTACAAGCAAAATAATAAAATGTCTAAAACAGATATAAGAAAACTATCGCTCGATGAGATTATTTCTCATACGAGCGATTTTGGTTTTGAAAAGTTCAGAGCGCGTCAAATTCACGATTGGCTATGGAAAAAATCTGCCAAGTCGTTTGATGAAATGCTTAACCTTTCGGTGAATCACCGTGCCACTCTTAAGGAGCACTTCGAGATTAACCCGGTGACTATTGCGGAAACACAAAAGAGTATTGATGGCACTTTTAAATATGCCCTAGAGTTATTTGATCATAAAATTACCGAAGGCGTACTAATCCCAACCGATACAAGAAGTACCGCTTGTGTGTCTTCTCAAATAGGATGTAGTTTAGCCTGTACCTTTTGCGCGACTGGAAAACTTAAAATGTTGCGTAACATTGACTCTGCCGAAATCTATGATCAAGTTGCCCTCATTAATGATGAATCTCAAAAACACTACGGAAAAGGGTTAACCAATATTGTTTTTATGGGCATGGGTGAACCATTGCTTAATTACAAGAACTTACTGCGCGCTATTGATAAAATCACTTCGCCAGAAGGGTTAAACATGGCTTCTAAAAGAATTACCGTATCTACAGCAGGTATTGCTAAAATGATACGCAAGTTAGGCGATGATGATGTGAAATTCAATCTTGCCGTTTCCTTACATGCCGCTATGGATAGTAAGCGAAATAAAATTATGGCCATTAATGAGTCCAATAATTTAGAGGTTTTAGTTGATTCATTGAAGTATTTCTATGAAAAAACGAATAACAAAATTACGTTCGAGTACATCTTATTCGAAGGCTTTAATGATACCAACGAAGATGTCCGCGCATTGGCTAACATATGCAGGCAGGTACCTTCAAAAGTAAATATCATCGTATATAATGCCATTGACGATGCAGAGTTCACCAATAGCTCTAAAAAGACGACCCAAGAGTTTCAAGATTTCTTAAAATACAAAGGGGTTGATTCTCAAGTGCGTCAAAGTAGAGGTGATGATATTGATGCCGCTTGCGGACAGTTAGCCAATAAAAATGGTGCTGCTTTAAAAGATTAATATTTGGGCGTGCCCCCTCGTAATTTACTTTCGCTTCCGCTACATTAAACCACTTACGGTCGGGCTTTCCGCTATACTCCTCGTTCGCACCTCACTGTGGGGTACCACTACTATCCCTCACACAAACCTTCCATATCATTAAAATTTATTCGTTTATCTGTGACAAACAATGGCTGACAACCACTAGAAAATAGATGCCTTCAAAGGCAAGATTCATTTAATAAACTGTAACGGTATTCCCTACGCACCAACTATATTTGCCCCTCAGTAAAAAATGAGTGTTTTAGACAAAATAATGGCTCCGGTAAAATCGGAAATGAAGGGCTTTGAATCAAAGTTCCGTGACTCTATGAAAAGTAGAGTAGCCTTATTAGATAAAATAATGCACTACATTATTAAACGAAAAGGCAAGCAAATGCGCCCTCTTTTTGTTTTCTTATCTGCCAAAATGAGCGGTGGAATAACCGACTCTACCTATACTGCAGCATCTTTAATTGAACTACTTCACACCGCCTCTTTAGTACATGATGATGTGGTAGATGTATCGTATGAACGTAGAGGTTTTTTCTCTATCAACGCACTTTGGAAAAACAAAATTGCAGTTCTTGTAGGTGATTACTTATTATCTAGAGGGTTATTGGTCGCTTTAGATAAAGATGAATTTGTGATTCTTAAAATTGTGGCTACCGCAGTTAAAGAAATGAGCGAAGGGGAACTTTTACAAATGGAAAAAACCCGCAACCTTAATTTTGACGAATCCATTTATTACGATATTATCCGTCAAAAAACGGCTAGCTTAATTGCTTCGTGTTGTGCTGCAGGTGTAGCATCATCAGGAGGCTCAGAAGAAATGATTGAAAACGCACGCCTTTTTGGAAACGATGTAGGCATAGCATTTCAATTAAAAGATGACCTTTTTGATTTTGGCGAAGGAACAAAAATTGGCAAACCAACCGGGATTGATATTAAAGAGAAAAAAATGACCTTACCTATGATTTACGCGTTAAACAACGCTCCTAAATCAGACCGTAAACGAATGATTAAAATTATCAAAAACCATAATGATAATTCTAAAAAAGTAAACGAGGTAATTCAATACGTTCTTCAAAGTGGCGGTATTGAACACACCAAATCCAAAATGATGGAGTTTACAGAAAGTGCAAAATCCCGTATTCTCCTATTTCCAGACAACGAAGCAAGAGAATCATTAATTGCATTGGTTGATTACACTATTAATAGAGAGAAGTAATCGCAAAAAAGCCCCACATTTTCATGTGAGGCCATTCCTATATTTTCAAGTACTCATTAAAAGAAGACCTACTAGGTTTCTAAAACCTAGTAGGTCTAAATCTCATTTAATAAGCTCTTTCGTTGCTTCCTTCCATGTAGTTTATGAATGCTTTATTCACTACTTTAAACCCACCTGGAGTAGGGTAATTTCCAGAGAAATACCAATCACCTAGATTTTTAGGACACGCATTTTTCAGACCCGCTAAACCCTGATAAATAACTTCTACTTCAGCTCCAATATCTAATGGCGTTACCAATTCAGCAATTTTTGCAGAAATTTCTTCTACCGTAAACGGTTCGTAAACTTCTTTAACGTAATTCAAAACTTGCTCTTTCGGCAAGTCCACTTGCGATTTACATTTTCTGTAAACGTCATCTAAAATTTTAGACATTTTACGGTCTTCTAGTAACGCAACTGCCGCTCTAAAGGCAATAAAATCGCCCATTTTTGCCATATCAATTCCGTAACAATCTGGGTAACGGATTTGAGGTGCCGAGGACACAATGATTATTTTTTTAGGATGTAAGGTATCTAATATCCTAAGAATACTTTGCTTCAAGGTGGTTCCTCTAACAATAGAGTCATCAATCATCACCAAGGTATCTTTTTTGTTCTGCACTACACCATACGTTACATCATATACGTGCGCCACTAAATCGTTTCTACCTTCATCTTGCGTGATAAAGGTTCTTAGTTTGGCATCTTTAATGGCCAGCTTGTCCATACGAACAGAAAGCGCTAATACCTCGCTAATTTTCTCTGCAGTGGCATCTTTACCTAAGGCAGCAATAGTTTCTGCTTTATGGGTATTTAAATAAGAGTTAGCCTCTTTCATCAATCCGTAAAAAGAAACCTCAGCGGTATTTGGAATGAATGAAAACACGGTGTTTTTCAAATCACCTTTTAAGCTTTCCAATACTTTAGGAAAAATGTTCTTACCCAAATTTTGACGCTCTTGATAGATTTCTCTATCTGAACCTCTAGAAAAATAAATTCTTTCGAAAGAACACGCTAGATTTTCTTTTGGTTCAATAATTTGCTCAAAAGAAATCTTTCCGTCTGATTTAATAATCAAAGCTTGTCCTGGATCTAATTCTTTAATTTCTTTAAAGTCTACATTGAAAGTAGTTTGAATCGCTGGTCGTTCTGATGCTACCACCACAACCTCATCATCCATATAGTAATATGCCGGACGAATACCGTTTGGATCACGGAATGCAAAAGCATCACCATGTCCTATAATACCAGACATTAAGTAACCTCCATCCCAATCTTCAGATGCATTCTTAAGTATGGCAGCTACATCCAAATTTTTAGCAATCAAATCTGTAATCTCTTGATTACTGTATCCTAATGTTTTGTATTTATCAAACAACTCTTGATTTTCTACGTCCAGAAAATGACCAATTTTTTCCATTACCGTTACGGTATCGGTTTGCTCTTTTGGATGCTGACCAATTCTTACTAAGATATCAAAAAGCTCATCGGTATTGGTCAAGTTAAAGTTACCTGCTAAAACCAAGTTACGCGTCATCCAGTTATTTTGACGTAAAAAAGGGTGACATGCTTCAATCGTATTTTTACCGAATGTTCCGTATCTTAGATGTCCTAAGAAAACTTCTCCAGTAAAACCTTCATTTTCTTTTAACCAATCTACGTCTTGAAGTTTTGAAGGCTCATCGCGTTCGTATTTCTTAAAACGAGAATTTACGTGCTCAAAAACATCTTTAATGGGTTGTTGAGCTACAGAGCGGTGACGTGAAATGTAGCGTTGACCGGGTTTCATGTTCAGCTTAATGTTTGCTAAACCCACACCATCTTGCCCACGGTTGTGTTGTTTTTCCATCAAGAGGTACATCTTGTTCAGTCCATAAAAGGACGTCCCGTACTTCTTTTTGTAATAAGTTAATGGCTTTAATAGACGAACAAATGCGATTCCGCATTCGTGTTGGATGGCATCACTCATATCTCACGATTTGCTGCAAAAGTAACTAAAAGATTAAGTTTAAAACAATAATAATTAGGCTTTCAAAACAGTATTTATTAATAGGCCAATTACCGCAGTCTATTTGCTCTCAAATACTAAAAATCTCCTTCTGAACGGTAAATATTATATCCAACACCTACAAATACGTTCAACACTTTAGAGTACTGGTTTTGCGTTACTACAAATCGTACCGGCCCAACAGCCGATTTATATGCCAGCTCTAACCCATACCCAAAAATGTCAGTATGTGTTTTATTATACAAGGTAAAATCTTCTTTAGCAATGCTTTCAGAAAATAACACCATTGGGTATTCTGTGTTCAAGTAATTTAATTTTCCTTTAAGGTATAATTCACCATAAACCTTCCATTGAAACCCTAAAGATGCCATGGCAAATTGTCGGACATTAATTCCGTTTCTATTCACGCCCCAAAATGGTGCTCCAGTACTTAAAATGGGAGCTACTCCACCCACTTTAGAATAATCATTAAATCCTATTCTATTTTTATCGGATAAAACCATCCTGGCGTCAACAAACAAGGAAAACTTTTTTGAAAATGGAATGTATTGCTGGTAACCAAACTTAAACATCATATGTGGATTCACATATACAAGATCATTAACCTCATCTTGAGTCAATAAATTGAAATCAGGCTTTAAGCTAACGGTATGAGTGACATTAGAATTATAGCCCACATCAGCCGACAGTTTTATCCCTGCTTTAGGAAATACCGCTTGATCAAAAGTATTCACCTTAAAAAAGGCATTGATAGGAAAGGCCGATTGATTCCAAGAACTAACAATAGTATCTGGATTTGTGGTTGGCGTCATTTTAGCGCCTAAATACCCCACGCTTCCGCCTACAACGGCAATGTGTTCAATGGTATATGCTCCTCCCAAATAAGATAAGACCTCTCTGTAATTAAATCCTGCTGGGGTTAGATATAAATTCTCCCATTCATAGCGTGAATCTTTGGTATATTTAATTTCTCCAAATAAGAAGCCCTTTTGATCTTGTCCGAAATACTTAAAGTATTTCACCCCTCCAACTGGGTTTTCAGAAATAAAACTATCAAATATTAACCTGGAGTTCTTGAATAACAAATTTCGTAACGTTACATTTACGTTGATTCCAATACTGTTTTCGGTATCATAATAAAATGAAAATTTCAATTTCGCAGGATTATCTTCTACTACCTTAACACGTAATTCTTGGGTACTATCCGATAAGGGTACTAATTCAAAACTTACTTTTTTGTAGTACAGAGTTCCATAAAGCAGCCCTACTTTTTTGGCAATTTCCTCCGAAGAATAGGTCTTTGTTTCATCTAATTCTAATCTACCGCTTACAAACTTCTTTGAGGTCAAATCATTTCCTTCTACGGTAATATTACGGATAGAATATCTTGGTTTGAAAAATGGTTTTTCAATCTCATCTTCATATCTGCCTGATGGGTAAATCTTTTTTGCTAGTGCTACAAAAACCGCTTTTTGCTTTAAGGCTTCTTCATACCCTTTAGCCATAATGGTATCTGCTTTTTCGAAATCAAACGTAGAGAACATGCTAACCTTTGGCGAAATAACATAATCACTATTTTTCAACTGCTCTTTTGTATCTTGAACACTGAGCAACCAGGCTGTTTGATCTAGGATAGAAATCATACTTTGAAGCTCTTCTCTTTTTAAAAGTGAAGCTCCAACATCAATAGAAATAATGATATCAGCTCCCATGTCTTTCGCTTCTTTAACCGGTAAATTTCTTGTCCAACCTCCATCAATTAATAGCATGGTGTCAATTTCTACTGGCGTAAAAGCGGTTGGTATAGCCATACTTGCACGAATAGCATCGGCAATATTACCGCTATTTAAGGCTACTGGAACTCCATTTACAATATCTGTAGCTACACAGGTAAACGGAATTGGGAAGTCTAAAAAATTA
>CAXMPG010000084.1:0-12768 GCA_964195485.1 uncultured Desulfobacterales bacterium | reverse complement strand
CTTCCGCCAAACGAAAAAGGGCTACCAATTGAAATTTATGTTTTTACTGGTACAACCGAATGGGTAGAATACGAAGGAATTCAATCCGACATTTTTGACCATGTGCTGGCTGTAATACCAGAGTTTGGATTAAAAGTGTATCAGTTTCCTACGGATACTTTTGTGGGTGGGGAGTAGGGATTTGTGTATCAAACATTCGTCTTAATTTATTTTTAACCCATTCAAATCACTTTCCTAATTTGAACGCTCAAAATTGATTTCTTATTTTTGAAACCATTCGCTCAATCATCAGGCTAATAAAGAAGTAATAAAATGAAAAACGAAACTCAAATAAAATGCCCTAATTGCGGAACTTCTATTGATGTTCAAGATATTTTATCCCATCAATTAGAGGACGAAATCAAACAAAAGTATCAATCACAAATAGCCGCTGAAAAACGAAAGTACGAAGGGCAACAAGAAACGCTACAGCAAGAAAAGACGGCTTTTGAAGCTAAAAAGAAAAAAGAAAATGAACTGTTTCAAGATCGTTTAAACGCTCAGCTCCGCGAGGAACGAGTGGCCATTGAGAAAAAACTAAAATCTAAGATTCTAGAAGAACAATCCGACCAATTTGAAACCTTACAAAAGGAGCTAAACGAAAAATCAGAACAAGTAAAAGAGCTTAATCGTACTAAAGCGGAGATTGAAAAGTTAAAACGAGAAAAAGGGGAGCTAAAGGAAGCTGCAGAAGCAGAAGCGCAAAAAAAGTTAAACGAAACGCTGTTGACAGAGCGTGAGCGGATTAAAAAATCAGAAGAAGAGCGAAATGAATTGCGTTTTAAAGAAATGCAAAAGAAATTGGATGATCAAATAAGCTTAACCAATGATATGAAACGCAAGCAGGAGCAAGGTTCTATGCAAATGCAAGGCGAAGTGCAAGAGTTAGCCATTGAAGAATGGTTGGCAACACAGTTTCCATTAGATACCATCGAAGAAATTAAAAAGGGCGCTAGAGGTGGTGATTGTTTACAGTATGTAAATACGCGTTCGGTGCAGAATTGTGGGACTATCTATTATGAAAGTAAACGTACCAAGGACTTTCAGCCAAGTTGGATAGAAAAATTCAAAGCCGACATTAGAGATAAAGGAGCTAATATTGGCGTATTGGTTACCGAGGTAATGCCTTCTGAAATGGACAGAATGGGATTGAAAGACGGAATTTGGATTTGTAACTACGAAGAGTTTAAAGGTCTTTGTGCGGTGTTAAGAGAATCCATCGTTCAGTTAAGTACGGCTATTAGCTCCCAAGAAAACAAAGGGGATAAAATGGATATGCTCTATTCTTTTCTTACTGGAAACACTTTTAGAATGCAAGTAGAAGCAATCGTAGAAGGCTTCACCCAAATGAAATCTGATTTAGAAAGCGAAAAGCGTTCTATGCAGCGAATTTGGAAACAAAGAGATAAACAGATTGAAAAAGTAATTACGAATACCATTGATATGTACGGCTCCATTAAAGGCATTGCAGGTAATGCCGTGCAGTCGGTCAAAGCGTTGGAGCTTCCTGGTGCAGACGAGGATGACGAGGATTAACAAAAAAGGGAGACTTAATAAGTCTCCCTTTTTTGTTAATATCAATGGATACTAGTCCATTAAAGCCATAAATTTATCTTTTTTACTATACATTAAAAATGTAGTCGCAATTAAGAAAAATGCAGCGCCACCAATACCTGCAGGATCTAACATTAAATGAAATAAGAACGCACAAAATGCCACAGGGGCTAAAAAGAATAATGCGACTCCCGTTTGCTTGTTGGCTAATAATAATGCTCCACCTACTATTTCAATAACACCAGCAACTTGTAAAACCCCCATTCCTAATAATGCTTTAAAAGTCAAACCAGCTTCCATACTTGCAGGTTCCATAGGAATAAATCCTAAAAATTTATTGAGTCCAAAAACGACCATCATAAGGCCTAATAGAATTCGAACTATCATTTCTGCTTTTTTCATAATACTTGATTTTTTGATTCATTGTAAATTAAAAGGATTTATTAATGGGAATCTGTAGGTCCCTTAATTAATTGCTAACAGTCCAAAAATGGATGAATAGAATTCCAATAAATTGTTTAAAACTTGGTATGCTTTTATAGACTCAATTTTGAACTAGAATAGTAATTTGAACGCCCTAAATGAAATTAGGTTATTTCATTTATTTCTTTGATTAGCAGATGTTTTTAATATACGATACAGAGACAACCGGACTTCCAAGAGATTGGAAAGCACCTTTGACCGATTTTGATAATTGGCCAAGAATGGTTCAGCTTGCTTGGCAAATTCACGATGAAAATGGCGAAATGCTGGAGGTTAAGAACTTCATCATTAAACCGGAAGGATATAATATTCCGTTCGTATCGCAAAAAATTCACGGAATTTCCACCGATCGCGCTACCAAGGAAGGAATGCCGTTAGATTACGTTTTAAACGAGTTTAACGAAGCCCTAAGCAAGGCGGAGTTTGTCGTTGGACATAATATTGAGTTTGATGTAAATATTGCCGCATGTGAGTATTTACGTAAAGAAATAGAATCGCCACTTACCAGTTTACCCACCATTGATACCAAAGATGAATCCACCCAATGGTGTGCTATTCCTGGCGGTAGAGGTGGTAAATTTAAATGGCCTACACTTACCGAGTTATACACCAAACTTTTCCGTACTGGATTCGAAGAAGCGCATAATGCAAGTGCGGATGTAGAGGCAACCACAAGAGCATTTTTAGAGCTTATTCGTATTGGCGTAATTACCGGAAGTAGAATGAGTAAGGATGAACGATTCATCCAAAACTTTAAATCAAAAAATCCACAACCCATTGAATTAATTGGGTTAAACATTGCTCCATATAAACCCATTGAAGACGAAACAGACGAAGTAGAAGTATTAGAACAGGAAGTTATAAAGGAGGTCGTTTCCACTAGTGTTTCTAGTGAGATTTTAGATAAGTTTTGTCACTTTCATGTGCATACTCAATTCTCTATTTTAGAGGCTGTGGGTCAACCAGCCGATTATGTAGCCAAAGCTAAAGAGGCGGGGATGTCCTCTTTAGGAATTACAGATATCGGTAATATGATGGGCGCTTTTGCTTTTGTAAATGCGTGTAACAAAGAAGGGGTTAAACCCATTGTTGGAACTGATATTTACGTCTGTAAAGACCATCATAACCATTCGGTTAAAGACAATGGATATCAACAAGTTCTTATCGCAAAAAATAAGAAAGGCTATCATAATTTAGCTAAGATATCATCTATTTCTTACACCCAAGGAAAGTACTATGTTCCTCGTGTTGACAAGGGTGTGATTGAGGAATACAAAGAAAATATTATGGCCACCACCGGTGGTCTATGGTCTGAAGTGCCGAGTCTAATTTTAAATGTAGGTGAAAAAGAAGCCGAAGAAGCTTTTAAATATTGGCTTAACTTATTTGGTGAAGATTATTATGTAGAACTTATCCGTCACGGCATTGAAGAAGAGGATGTTGTAAACGAAACTTTACTGCGTTTCGCTGCAAAATATAACGTGAAATACTTCGCGTCAAATAACGTTTATTACCCAACAAAAACGGGTGCTGATGCGCTCGATGTTTTGCTTTGTGTGAAAGATAATAAACTCATTTCTATGCCTAAAACATTTTTAGGTAAAAAAGGAAGAGAGTATCGTTTTGGTTACCCAAATGAAGAGTGGTATTTAAAATCACCACAAGAAATGTCAGCGTTGTTTAAGGACCTTCCTGATGCAATGGTAACAGCCGCAGAAATGGCGGATAAATGTGAGGGTTTTGTACTGGCTAGAGATGTGCTTTTACCGGCATATGATATTGATGAAGAGTTTGTTGATCCAACGGATGAAGCAAATGGGACTAAAAATGGTGAGAACGCATTTTTACGTCATATTACCTACATAGGAGCAGAAAAGCGCTACCCAGAAATTACCGAAGAAATTAGAGAACGTTTAGATTTTGAGTTATCCGTAATTGAGAAAACGGGTTATCCCGGATATTTTTTGATTGTACAGGATTTCACCACAGAAGCCCGTAATATGGGTGTTGCCGTTGGCCCTGGAAGGGGATCAGCAGCGGGTTCTGTTGTTGCTTATTGTATTGGGATTACCAATGTGGACCCTATCAAGTACGATTTACTTTTTGAGCGTTTCTTGAATCCAGAAAGGGTTTCCATGCCCGATATTGATATTGATTTTGATGATGAAGGTCGTGGACGTGTAATTCAATATGTGGTTGATAAATACGGCTCAAATCAAGTAGCGCAAATCATCACGTACGGTTCTATGGCGGCTAAGTCATCTATTCGTGATACCGCTAGGGTACTGGATTTACCACTTCAAGATTCTGATCAAATTGCTAAACTCGTTCCGTTCGGAATGTCTTTGAAAAAGATATTCAACATGGATGAGAAAGCATTGAAGAAAAAGCTTCGTAACGAAGATTTAACGATGGCTTTGGATCTAATCAAAGTTTCGCAAGGAAATGATGATCGTGCCAAAGTGCTCAATAAAGCTCGAACTCTAGAGGGGTCCATGCGAAATACTGGTATTCATGCCTGTGGGGTAATTATTACACCAAGTGATATCACAGAGCACGTTCCGGTGGCGGTAGCCAAAGATTCTGATTTATGGGTAACCCAATTTGATAATGCGGTGGTTGAATCTGCCGGGTTATTGAAAATGGATTTCTTGGGGCTTAAAACATTGAGCATCATTAAAGATGCCATTGTAATAGCGGAGCGTAGGCATGATGTAACCATTGTTCCAGATGATATTCCTTTAGATGATGAAGCCACTTACGAGTTGTTTCAAAGTGGAAAAACCAAAGGGCTGTTTCAATTTGAGTCGCCCGGAATGCAGAAGCACTTACAAGCGCTTAAACCCGATAAGTTTGATGATTTAATTGCCATGAATGCTCTGTACAGACCAGGGCCAATTGAGTATATTCCTAATTTCATTGCCCGTAAACATGGGGATGAAGATATTGAGTATGACTTGGCAGACATGGAAGAGCTACTTGGTGAAACGTATGGTATTACGGTTTACCAAGAGCAAGTAATGCTTCTTTCTCAGAAATTAGCGGGCTTTTCAAAAGGTCAGGCGGATACGTTGCGTAAAGCGATGGGTAAGAAAAATCGTAAGCTTATTGATGAGTTGAAACCATTGTTCTTAGCGGGTTGTGAAGAACGTGGACATGACCTCACAAAAGCAGGTAAGGTTTGGACGGATTGGGAAGCGTTTGCGGCTTACGCATTTAATAAATCGCACTCGACCTGTTATTCTGTTATTGCTTTCCATACTGGATATCTAAAAGCCAATTACCCAGCGGCTTACATGGCATCTGTGTTAACACATAACTTAAATGATATCAGTAAAGTAACTGAATTCATGGAGGAGTGTAAGCGTATGGGATTAGTGGTATTAGGTCCTGATGTGAATGAATCTTTTCAAAAATTTACCGTAAATAATAATGGCGAAATTCGTTTTGGATTAGCCGCTATGAAAGGAATTGGAAATGCAGCAGTTCTTTCTTTAATTAAGGAAAGAGATGAGAATGGTGATTTCAAATCTATTTTCGATTTAGTAAAAAGGGTAGAGTTACGTGCGGTTAATCGTAAGTCTATAGAAACCCTAGTTTTAGGTGGCGCTTTCGATTCTATGGGAATTCATCGCGAGCAATTCTTTGCGTTGGACCAAAAGGGAAGAACCTTCCTAGAAACAGTAGTGAAATTTGGTGCGCGTCACCAAGAAAATGCAAACTCCGCGCAGGTTTCTTTATTTGGAGGAAGTTCTGAAATTGATTTACCTGAACCGGTAATTCCTTCAGCGGATGAATGGATGATTTTAGAAAAATTCAACAAAGAGAAAGAAGTTGTAGGCGTTTATATATCCGGACATCCATTAGATGACTATAAAGTAGATATTGAAAATTTCTGCAATATTACAGTCGATAAAATGCAAAATCCCGACAAGAAAATTGTTGGACAAGATTTGAGAATGGGTGGAATGGTCACCGATTTTAAGCACATGGTGGCTAAAAATGGAAACCCTTGGGGAATAATTACGATTTCTGATTACACCGGTACAATGGATGTGAGATTCTTCAAAGAAGACTATCTAAAATTCAAGGAGTATTTTCACCATAACTTGTATTTATTCTTTCAAGGAAAATTTAATGTATTGCCATGGAACCCTGATTCAGAGCCTCGTTTGAAAATTAATCAAATGGAGTTTTTAGATCAGGTAAGAGAGAAATTTGCTAAGAATCTAAACCTTAAAGTCAATTTTAATGCGTTAGAAACTACACTGCTAGATGACTTAGAAGCGCTGTTTACTAATAATCCTGGTAAAACAAAAATTAATCTCCAATTTGTGACCACGCATGAAGGAAACGAGATAAAAATTAATGCAGCAGTAAGACAGTTTACTGTGGATCCAAATAATGAGTTTATGAAAGAGCTGGATGCTTTGGAGCATGTAGACTATAACTTAGGTACTGGAGGATTGTAAACCTATAAATGAGTATTGATTTTTTTCAATATCATTTGGTGTAATAATGAATTCAAAATAATAAGATGAAATACCTTTTTTTTCTACTACTTTTAATATTCAATCTAAATTTAAAAGCCCAAAATGATACGATTGTGTATGCTGGAAGAGACTCTATAATAACAATGGAGAATGCAGAGTTATACTTTGAAATTACCTCCAATAGACACGGTTTTTGGGAAAAGGAATATTATAGAACGAAAAATGGCTGGGATAAAAAATCGAAACATAAACGTTTTGAAGAAGTCAATGATAGTACATATAACGTAACTACCTATTACCAAAACGAGGAGGACTCAACCTATGCTTTAATTGCTGTTAAACAAGAACCAGGTGTGTATTTGCTTAAAGAGTATTACAAATCAGGTGCGCTAAAATCTACCAATTATTCCTCTATGATATTTCCGTTTTATGGAAATGGGATAAAAACCAATTATTACGAAAATGGAAATGTCAAGTACACTGGAGTCTATGAAAATAATAAGAAAGAGGGAGAGCACTCAGAGTATTTTGGAGATGGTTCAACTAAGAAAATATCAATATTACATAAAGATCAAATAATCTCAAATCGCTCTTGGTATCAAGATGGAACAGAGCGAGTTTCTAATGTATTCAATAGAGTAGATGTTAGAGCTGAGTTTCCAAAAGGAGATGCGAAAATGTATGAATTCCTAGGAAAAAAATTGATGTATCCCAAAGAGGCTAGAGACCAGAATATTCAAGGGCGTGTTTACATTAGTTTTATTGTAATGGAAGACGGCAGTTTGGAGGAACTTCAAATTTTACGTGGAATTGGTGGTGGCTGTGATGAAGAGACCATTCGTGTGGTTGAAATGATGCCTAAATGGTTACCTGGATTAATTAACGATAAGCCAGTTAGAGTACGATTCAATCTGCCTGTGGTTTTTAGGTTGAATTAATTAAGCCAAAGTACAACTCTTACAAAACTTCCCTTTACGATAAATTTTGTAGCAACATTCGTTTTCCTTTAAATAATGAATAGCCCAAAGCGGGTATTCTCTCATCTTTTTGGAAGCTTTTTGCCGTATCATTACCATGGTGGCAAATAAATGAATTTATGTGATGTGAAACAATACCTATTACTAGTGAAATATCACTAAATGTCAAAAAGCTCATCAAGCTCTTTTGTTACCACTTTTTCTGATTGAGAGTCAAGATACATTGAAATCATCGCTTTAGCCACCTCTGCATCTTTAATACCTCTCCATTTACGAAGAAAAGGAATGTATTTTAATCCTGTCATTACCCAAATACCAATTTTTTCACCTAATCTGAATTCTTCTCGGTTACCTAGTAAAATGGAGGGACGTAAAATTCTTATTTTCTCAAATGCCAGTTTGGCTACTGCATCTTCTAACTCTCCTTTAATACGGGAATAAAACACACTTGAATCAGAGGTTGCGCCAGCAGATGACACCAAGACGTAGGCGGATACATTATTGTTGGCTGCAATTTTAGCCGTTTCGTATTGATAGGTGTAATCTACTTTAAATTGATTTTCTGGTGTCTTAGCCTGCTTGATGGTTGTTCCCATACATGAAAAAAGGACATCGCCTTTTATATTTTGAGAAATGGAGGACATATCATCAAAATCCACGATAACTTCATTAAGTTTTTCATGTGATATTTTAGTAGAACGTCTTACGAGGACCGTTACTTTAGAAAAATTGGGACTTTTAATTAGTTGAGATACCAATTGCTTTCCTACTAATCCAGTAGCGCCAATTACTATTGCTGTATTATTGTTCATTTTAAGGTATTCTTTCTATTCGTAGAATGGGGTGCAAGGTACGATTTATGAGATTACGTATTTTATTATTTGTCTCCAATGATTGAATTTTGGGATAGGAACAAATCAAGAAAAAAATGAACCATTAAGAAGTTAAGAGAATTAAGACTTAATGTTTCTAAATGCCTTAATGTTTATTTTTTTTACCTTTTAAAGGTAGTTGAATCATTAAGAAGTTAGTAATTAACACCTTACATGTTTCTAAATGCCTTAATGTTTAGTTTTTGTTGCGTTTTAAAGGTAGTCGAACCATTAAGAAGTTAAGAGAATCAAGACTTAATGTTTCTTAATGCCTTAATGTTTAGTTTTTTTTAGAAATTAGATGAAGTGAAACTGGTTACATTATTTCACTCCAATAACCCGATCCACGTTAGAATACACCGTAAACTTACTAGTCCTACAAAAACCCATTAAGGTTATACCAAGTTCTTTAGCATAATCCACAGCCAATGAAGAAGGCGCAGATACAGCCGCTAAAAACGGAATGCGAGCAGCAAATGCTTTGGTTACTATTTCGTAAGATACACGGCCACTTACAAGCATAAATTCCGCCTTTTTGAGGTTAGAATCGAGTAGGAGAGCACCTATGGTTTTATCCACTGCGTTATGTCTTCCAATATCTTCTTTGATCGTAAGCATATTCCGATCCTTATCAAAAATGGCTGCAGCGTGAACGCCACCAGATTGCGCAAACTGATGTTGAGAAGCCTCCATAATAGCATACATCTCGTTGATTTCAGTTAAACCAATATGCAGGTCTTCTTGAATGATTTCATCTTCTTTTACAATCTCCACTAAATCTTGTTTACCACAAATCCCACAGGAAGAAACAGACAACAGACTTCTAGAATTCTTATATCCATCACCCAATAGGGCAGACGGAATGGTAACATCTAGTTTAGAAATATATCCGCGCTCATCGGTTTCGGCAATTTCAATATCTAATCCAGGTTCTTGCTTTCGGTAAATATCTTCAGAATATAAAAGTCCACGAACTAATTCACGCTCATCTCCAGGTGTACGCATGGTCACCATGAATTTTTCTCCATTAATAGAAATTGATAAAGCATCTTCTACTGTCAATGCATCATGAACGTGACTCACTGCGTGCTTTTCAACTTTTACTCCTTGATATTTCGAGATGCTCATTTAGTCTGAAGGAATTTAAAAAATCAAAAACCAAAAATACTATTAATGGATTCCTTATAGTCAATAGTCCAAAAAAAAGCTGCTCCAAAAAGGAACAGCTTTTACTCTACTATATTTTTTAATATCGGTCACCCGACATTAGTCATTGGTCAATTATGATAATCCAGAAACCACACCGTTTTCATCGATGTCCATACCTTCAGAAGCTGGAATAGCTGGTAAACCTGGCATACGCATCATTACTCCTAGAATAGGAACAATAAATCCTGCACCAGCAGCAATTTCAAATTCACGTACGTTTACATCAAAACCTGTTGGGCGACCAAATACTTTTGGATCGTCAGAGAACGAGTTTTGTGTTTTAGCCATACAAATAGGAAGGTTATCCATTCCTAAGTTTTTAATTCTACGTAAATCAGCTTGCGCTTTTTTAGATAAAACTACATTGTCGGCACCATAAATTTCCTTAGCTACAATATCCATTTTCTCTAAAATGTTTGTAGAGTCTTTATCGTATAAAGGTTTGAAATCACCTGAACCAGATTCAACCTCAGCAACGACTGCTTTTGCTAATTCTTGTGTTCCGTCTCCACCTTTAGCCCATCCTTCAGAAAGAACTGCTTTTACTCCAAGAGCAGCACATCTTTCAATAATGATTTTAATCTCATCATCGGTATCAGAAATAAAGTTATTGATTGCAACAACAGGATTTAAACCGAATTTTTTCAGGTTCTCAATATGCTTTTCTACGTTAGCCATACCGTTAGTTACACGTTCGGTATTGGGCGTATTGTATTCTTCTTTAGTTGCTCCACCATGATGACGTAAAGCTCTTACAGTTGCTACAAGAACAACAGTTTTAGGCTTTAATCCTGCATGGGCACATTTTAAATCAAAGAATTTCTCTGCACCTAAATCTGCACCAAAACCTGCTTCGGTAATTACATAATTAGATAAAGACATACCCATTTTAGTCGCAATAATAGAGTTTGTTCCTTGTGCAATATTTGCGAAAGGTCCACCATGAATTAACACAGGGTTATGCTCTAAAGTTTGAACTAAGTTAGGCTTAATTGCATCCTTTAATAAAAGAGCCATTGCACCCACACAATTCAATTCACGAGCATACACAGGTTTTTTATCAAAAGTCAATCCTACGTAGATATTACCTATTTTTTCTTTTAAATCATTGATGTCTTTACTCATGCAAAGAATCGCCATAATCTCAGAAGCAGCGGTAATATTGAATCCGTCTTGACGTGGAATTCCGTTAGCCAATCCACCTAAACCAATCGTGATATCACGTAAAGCACGGTCATTCATATCAATCACACGTTTCCATTTAATGGTACGTCCGTCAATTCCTAAATTGCGTGTTTTACTTTGTAAGTTATTATCAATTACAGCTGATAATAGGTTGTTTGCTTTTTCAATAGCGTTAAAATCTCCCGTAAAGTGAAGATTAATATCTTCCATTGGAATTACCTGAGAATAACCACCACCGGCAGCGCCACCTTTAATACCAAATACAGGACCTAAAGAAGGCTCACGTAAAACAGCCATAGCTTGTTTACCTATTTTGTTTAACCCTTCAGTTAAGCCAATAGTTACCGTTGTTTTTCCTTCTCCCGCAGGGGTAGGCGTTAAAGCAGTCACCAAAATTAAATTGCTTTCAGCTACTTTTTTGTCATCAATAAGATTTAACGGAAGTTTGGCTTTGTATTTTCCATACATTTCAATATCATCTTCCTTCACTCCAATTTTAGCTGCAATTGAGCTAATGTGATCTAATTGTGCTGCTTGAGCTATCTCTAAATCTGATTTCACTTCTCCCATATCTATATTTGTTTTATTCCTAAATTTTAACGATTGCGAATTTAATCATTTAGAATTGATAATTTATGAGATTAATCAGTCATATAGCGTTCCCGTTCATTATTCTTAATTTGGTAAGCGATGTCACTTAATTATTTGATGAGATACCCTTATTTTGTAAGCAAATAGCACAATTATGATTACAGTAGAAGAAGCCAAGGAATTGGTTGACCAAAACATACAAATTTTAGGTACAGAAATCGTTTCTATATCAGGTTCATTAGGTCGTGTTCTAGCTAGCGATGTATTTTCAAAAATTGATATTCCAGGATATCCACAGTCGGCTATGGATGGTTACGCGGTGAATTCCGTGGGTGATATTGTAAAAGGAGATTCGTTTAAAGTGGTAGCGGAAGTGCAAGCAGGTGATACCAATACTTATGAAATTCAACCCGGAGAAGCTACGCGTATTTTTACGGGAGCTCCCATGCCAAATGGTGGTAATACGATTGTAATTCAAGAGATTGTATCTGTTGAGGAAGATGTGATTACCGTAGCAAAAGCGGTAACTTTTGGAGCGAATCTTCGTGAACAAGGGGAGCAAATCATGACAGGTGATACTGGTTTACAATCCGGTACACTAATCACACCTGCCGGTATAGGCTTTCTAGCTATGATGGGGTATGATACAGTTAAAGTGTATCGTCAACCTATTATTCATGTAGTAGTTACTGGAAATGAATTAATTCAACCTGGAATTGCATTGAAACATGGTCAGATTTATGAGAGTAATTCAGCAACGCTAGTTTCTGCTTTTGAGCAATACGGTTATAAAGTAGCTAAAGTTCATTTTGTAAAGGATACGTATGATTATACCCAGGAAGCTTTAAGAATTGCTTTAGAGAAAGCAGATGTAGTGATTACTTCAGGAGGAATATCTGTGGGTGATTATGATTTTGTAGGTGCTGCATTTAGAGATTTATGCGTAGATGAAATATTTTATAAAGTGAAACAAAAACCGGGTAAACCATTATTCTTTGCGAAGAAAGATGATACCGCTGTTTTTGCATTACCAGGTAATCCGGCATCTGCATTAACAGGCTTTTATCAATATGTATTACCATCAATTAATAAAATGTCGGGTCTTGGTTTTGAAGGGCTCAAAACAGCGCAATTACCTTTAATTGGAGGGTATTCTAAAAAAGGAACCAGAGGGCAATTTTTAAAAGGTTTTGTAACACCAGAAGGAGTGGAGATTTTAGAAGGTCAAAGCTCTGCAATGATGCATACATACGCCATTACAAATGCCTTGATTTACATTCCTTGGGATAAAGAAGAAACGGCTGATATGGAAGAAGTTTGCGTTTATTTGATGTAAGAAATTGAATTTAGTGATACGATGACTCC
>CAXMPG010000083.1:0-30174 GCA_964195485.1 uncultured Desulfobacterales bacterium | reverse complement strand
TTGCATTTCAAAACCCCCAAATGCATTTCAAATATCCTATAATGTAACTCAAACTAATAATAACGCAGCTCGAATAAAAACCTGTTTAGTAAGCTTTTAAGTGAGCGTACATTTGTATTGTCAAAACAAACAAACAAATATTCACTTTAAAATTATACGACATGTTAAACAAAACAAAATTCTCAATGTTGCTAGTAGCAACGGTTTCATTTTCAACGTTATTCTCTTTAAACTCAAGAGCAGGAGAAGTAGAGAAAGGAGACACTAAAAAAACAACAACTACTGCCACTATGAATGTAGCGGTAATTAATGATAACGGAAATGTGGAATTCACGGATGTTATTACTACAGAAGATCCAACTTTAGACTTCAACTTAGAATCTATGCCAATTGGAACGTATACTTTAAGAGTATCTCAAGGTAAAAAAGTAATTAATGTAACTCAAATTACAAACGTTTCTAGCGATGCTAATGTAATTACGGTAGAAGTATTGAACGAAGCAGGTAATAAAGTATATGAGTCTGTAAACACCAATGAAATGTTCGATTTAAGCGCTATGCCACAAGGTAACTATGTGATTAACATTTACCAAGGAAGTGACTTGATCAACACAAACAACTTAAAAAATTAAATCAGAGATAGTAATGTAGGAGTGAAAGGGACTCCCAACTCTTTCAATCCACTGATTTACTTAAAACATATTTAAGATTCTCGTAGCAGGGTAAAGAAAAGAAATAGTTTCACCGGGAGGTGGGACTTTTTCTGCGTTTACGCGTTTTTAAGAGATAGCGCAATACTGGATTTATTCTAGAGATGAAAACTGCATTAGCAATGAGGAGTATAGTCTTAGCGTTTCATTCTTTATACAAACTCCATTATAAGGAAGAACAAGAACAACAACTTTCAAGGTAAGATAGTCGCTTTGTAATTGGTCTGAATTCCTGTAATTCACCCTCTATGTATGTATTCTAAAATACCTAAATGCATTTCAGATATCCTATAATGCAATTCAAATGAACAATAATGCATCTCGTATAAAAACCTGTTTATTAATGATTTAAGTGAGCGTACATTTGTGTCATCAAAACAAACAAACCAAAATTCATTTTAAAACTATACGACATGTTAAACAAAACAAAATTCTCAATGTTGCTAGTAGCAACCGTTTCATTTTCAACATTATTCTCTTTAAATTCAACAGCTGGAGAAGTAGATAAAGGAGATATTAAAACACCAACAACAACTACTTCATCTATGAATGTAGCGATAATTAACGATAACGGAAATGTGGAATACACGGATGTTATTACTACAGAGAATCCAAGTTTAGACTTCAATTTAGAGTATTTACCAATTGGAACCTATACTTTAAAAGTATCTCAAGGTGATGAGGTAATTAATATGACTCAAATTAGAAACGTTTCTAGCGATAATAGTGTGATTACTGTAGAGGTATTAAACGCTGCAGGTGATAAAGTTTATGCGTCTGCAAACAACTTAGAAATGTTTGATTTAAGCGCTATGCCTAAAGGTAATTATGTAGTTAACATTTACCAAGGAAGTGATTTAATCAACACAAACAAATTAAAGAATTAAATCAGTGATAGTAATTTTGGATTGATAGAGACTCCCATTTCTATCAGTCCGCTGATTTACTTAAAACATATTTATAATTCTCGTAGCAGGGTAAAGAAAAGGAATAGTTTCATCGGGAGGTGAGACTATTTCTGCGTTTAGACGTTTTAAGAAAACGAAATAAGGGGTGCTTTAAATGAAAATGGAATTAGTTACGACTAGGATAGCCTAAGTGCTTCATTCTTTAATTGCCCCCCATCAATAGGAACAACACCTACTTTTTCACATACAAGACCACCAGCTAGGTTGGCTAATTTTGTAGCAAAAACAGAGTCCGTACCTGCAGCTAAACATAAGGAAGCAACAGATATAACAGTATCACCCGCACCCGAAACATCCGCAATATTTCTTACGTGAGCCGGAATGATTTGATTTTGATTTCCATCTGTAATGAACATTCCTAGTTCAGAAAGAGTGATTAGCGCATTTTCGCAATTAATCATTTCTTTCAAATTCTTAAACCCTGATTTTAGATTAGGAATATCAATAGGTTCTACATAAATGTTTAATCCCTCTCTAAGTTCTTTCAAATTGGGTTTAAACAACGTAACGTTATGATAGGCAGTGAAATTTCGTTTTTTAGGGTCAACAGTAACAGGTATTTTTAATTCATTCGCTCTAGAAACAATAGCTTCTATTAAATCAGGTGAAATAAGTCCTTTGTCGTAGTCTTCAAAAATTACGACATCAATTTTTTTAGAATTTAAAATGCCCAGAATTTTCTCGGTCATTTCATCCGTAACACTCAGGTTTAGGTTGCTAGAATCTTCTTCATCAATCCGAAGCATTTGTTGCTGCTGACTAATAACACGCGTCTTTACTGTTGTTGGACGCGTAGAGTCTTTTAGAATTCCTTCGGTACTCAAACCTCTAAAATCCATTAAATCCATAAAGGAGTTTGCGTTTTCATCGTTACCAACTACACAACACAAAATTGGCGTGGCACCTAAGGCTTTAACGTTTAATGCTACATTAGCAGCACCACCTAAACGGTTCTCTTTCTTTTTGACAGAAATTACCGGCACAGGTGCTTCTGGAGATACACGGTCAACTGATCCAAACAAATAGGAATCAATCATTACATCACCAATAACCAAAGCAGTAAGCGATGGAAAGGTATCAAAAACTCTATTTATTAAATGCTGATTCACCTATTGTAATTTATCTAATGCCGTTTTTATTCTTGTTGCAGCTTCCATTAAAATTTCATCGCTAGTAGCATAACTAAGTCTAATACAGTTTGGATTTCCAAAAGCGTCCCCGGTTACGGTTGCCACTTTTGCCTCATCCAGTAAATACAAGGCTAAATCAGAAGCGTTATCAATGTGGTAAGTCCCATTGCTTTTGCCAAAAAAGGATTCAATATTAGGAAATACATAAAATGCACCTTGTGGAACATTTAATTTCATTCCCTCAATTTTACCCAACTCGTGCAATATAAGGTCGCGCCTTTTTAAGAAGGTAGCCTGCATTTCTTTGGTAACTGATGGGTCAGCTTCTACGGCCGCTTTTGCAGCCATTTGTGCAATGGTATTAGCACCAGAAGTAAACTGTCCTTGAATCTTTGAAGCCGCCTTAACGATCCATTCTGGAGCGCCAATATAACCTAATCTCCAACCCGTCATTGCAAATCCTTTAGCTACTCCATTTACGGTGATAACACGGTCTTTAATGATATCTATAGTCCCTAAACTAGCATGGTTTCCAGAAAAGTTGATGTGCTCATATATTTCATCAGAAATAATATAAAAATCTTCTTTTTCTGCCGCTACTTCAGCTAATGCTTCTAACTCTTCAATGGTATATACACTTCCGCTAGGATTACACGGAGAACTAAAAATCATTAAACGGGTATTATCCGTCATATGCGCTCTTAATTGTGCGGGTGTAATTTTAAAATCACTTTCAATAGTGGTAGGAATGATAACGGCTTTAGCTTCTGCAACTTCTGCCATGGCTTGATAACTCACCCAATATGGCGCAGGAAGTAAAATTTCTTCGCCCGGATTAACCAAACTTAAAACCACATTCATTAATGATTGCTTTGCACCAGTAGAAACAATAATATTCTCTGGTCCGTAATCCAAGTTATTGTCGCGCTTAAACTTTTTTGCAATAGCTTCTCTTACTTCAGGGTAACCTGGAACAGGAGGATAATGCGTGTAATTGTTGTGAATGGCTTCAATAGCTGCTTCTTTAATGAAGTCAGGGGTATCGAAATCTGGCTCACCTAAGCTTAAACTAATAATGTCAATTCCTTGCTCCCGAAGTTCTCTGCTTTTGGCAGCCATAGCAATGGTTTGCGACTCACTTAGGTTTTGAACTCTCTCAGAAATATGTGTACTCATACTTTAAAATATAGATTGTTTCAAAAGTATAATAGATTAGGTTTAAACAAAGGCCTTAACTATGTTTTTGTACAGAGTCCTTTGGGGTGTCTGAATTCCGCCTATTTATTAGAGAATAAATTGCCTTTAACAAAAAATAAACGCTCAATTGCATAGAAATTCTATCTTCGGCATCCAAATTCAATCAATCAAGTATGCGTAGTATTTTTATCAGCTTTTTAAGCTTTGCTTTTATTTCTTTTTCTGGCCTGTCACAAGGTTATTGGCAACAGAAAGTAGCCTATAAAATGGAGGTAGATTTAAATGTAAAAACAAATCAAATATCTGGTATACAGTCTTTAGTATATACCAATAACTCTCCGGATTATTTAAGTAAAGTGTATTATCATTTATACTTTAATGCATTTCAACCCGGTAGTATGATGGATGTTAGAAGCAGAACAATTTCTGATCCAGATAGACGAGTAAAAGACCGAATTTCTAAATTAAGTCCGGAAGAACAAGGTTTTCAAAAAATCAAATACCTTAAACTTAACGGTAAGGAGGTAAAATTCTCCATTGAAGGAACTGTTTTAACCGCTCAATTAGATTCCGCAATTGCACCGGGCGAATCTGTAACTTTTGAGATGGAGTTCTTGGCGCAAGTTCCAAAACAAATTCGTAGATCAGGTAGAGATAATAAGGAAGGTATTGAATACACTATGACCCAATGGTATCCAAAAATGGCGGAGTATGATCATGATGGCTGGCACGCTAATGAGTATGTTGGACGAGAGTTTTACGGTGTTTGGGGTAGCTTTGATGTGAATATCACCATGGATTCTAATTATGTTATTGGAGGCACTGGAATTATTCAAAACCCAGAAGAAGTAGGTCATGGCTATAGCAATTCACAGGCTAATACCGCTCGTTTGAATTGGCATTTTATCGCTGAAAATGTACATGATTTTGGTTGGGCAGCTGATCCAGATTACCAACATGATATTATTAAAGTAGATGATAGTTTACAACTCCATTTTTTCTATCAAACTGATACGCTTGCTGCACAGTGGAAAGAAATTCAACCCGATGTGGTAAGAATGTTTCAAATTACCAATAAGAACTTTGGAAGGTATCCATACTCAGACTTTTCCATAATTCAAGGTGGTGATGGCGGAATGGAGTATCCAATGTGTACCATGATTTTAGGACATGGGTCAAAAAAAGGTAAGGTAGAATTGATTACGCATGAAAGTATTCACAATTGGTATTATGGCGTTTTAGGCACCAATGAATACCGTTACCCTTGGATGGATGAAGGCATGACGACTTATGCCGAAGAATTTGCTATTAATGAAATGGACTCTTTAAACGGGGTTGGTTTTTTAAAGTATGCCTATGAAAGTTACCGTTACCTAGCTACAACTTTAAGTGCCTCTGAAGAACCAATGACGACACCAGGTGATTTATTTAACTATAATAAAGCATACAGTATTAACTCCTATTATAAAGGCGCAATTACGCAAAATATGCTTCGATACATTGTTGGAGATGAGGCTTATTACCGTGCAGTTCTAAGGTATTTTGATACATGGAAATTTAAGCACCCTGCGCCAAATGATTTATTGAGAATTATGGAGCTAGAGTCTGATATGGAGCTAGATTGGTTTTTTGAGCATTGGGTTAATAGCTTACATCACATTGATTATGAGGTAACCGTAGAAGAAAATGGAAATGAGGTAAAAGTGAACCTTACTAATAAAGGTGATTTTCCAATGCCCATAGAGGTAGAGGTTGTACTGAATAATGGTACGTCAAAGCATTATTATATTCCTTTAAGACAAATGAGATCGACTAAAAACACTCCTGCTATTTTATTGGATAGCTGGGCATGGGTAGCACCAGGTTATAGTTTCGTATTGGACGTTTCTTTGAGTGAAATCAAGGAAGTCAAAATAGACCCTAAGAAAATGTTGGCAGATATTGACTTGAGCAATAATATTTACCCAAGAGAAATTATAACCGTTGAAAAAGCGCCAAAAAAGAATAGGAAAAAGGCTAAAAAGTCTACGTCTAAAAAGAGTAAGAAATAAGTTTTTTTATTGATTTAGTATGAAGAATAATAAGTCCACCTTAATCCTCCTGGGAATAACTTTAGTGTTATTCATTATAGTGAAAATAATTCCGAATTTTAAATCGGATATTGTACATACTACGGGTAAAATTGATGTGAACAAGAAAAAGAATACGTCTGAGTTTACCACTAAAGGCAAGGCTTGGGTAATTTCCAGTTCAGGAGATACACTCACTCCCATTAACTTGGAGATAGCCAAATCTGAGTATGAAATAGAAAGAGGCTTAATGCATCGTAAATCACTCGGTGAAAATAATGGGGTTTTGTTTGTTTTTAAAGAAGAGAGTCCACTTAAATTCTGGATGAAAAACACCTCCATACCGCTAGATATTATTTATTTCAGGTATGATGGCAGTATCGTTTCTATTACCGCGCATACCATCCCTTTTTCTCTAGAACTCATTCACTCAAAAGGCAGCGCATATTATGCCTTAGAGGTAAACGAAGGATTTGTGGATAGAAATAGAATTATGTTAAACTCGAAACTTATTTTTGATAAAAATTATTAATGATGATGAAAAAATCAATAGTATTAGGATTAGCCATGTTGCTTTTTGAACAGGTATCAACCGCGCAGGCCGTTTATAAATTGTATAGTAAAGATGGGAAGGAAGTAACCATGGATAAAATGGTTAAATCACTTTCAAAAACGGATGTGATACTGTTTGGGGAACTACATAACAACCCAATTTGTCATTGGATGCAATTACGCGTAACACAAGCTGTTTACGCTAAGAATGAAAAATTAACATTAGGAGCTGAAATGTTTGAATCTGATGGCCAAGTGCTAATTAACGAATATTTTGCAGGACAGGTGAGTAAGAAGAGTTTTGAAAAGGAAATGCGATTATGGGATAATTATAAAACAGACTATAAGCCATTATTGGAGTTTGCCAATACAAACAAATTGAAATTTGTAGCTACAAATATTCCAAGAAGGTATGCATCTATGGTAAACTATCAAGGGTTTGAATCCTTAGATTCTCTTTCGGAAGAAGCTAAAGGTTACATTATGCCTTTACCAATGGTGTATGATACGACTAACCCAAGTGCACAAAAAATGCTGAAAATGGATTTTGGACATGGAGTAGGAGGACCTAAAGTAGAAAGTATGGTAAAGTCACAATCGACTAAAGATGCAACCATGGCTCATTTTATTTTAGAGAACTTAGAGAAAAAAACGACATTTATTCATTATCAAGGAGATTTCCACTCGGCTAACTATGGTGGTATTTATTGGTACTTGAAATACTGGAAATCTAATTTAGATGTCTCTACTATTAGCACTGTGGAGGCTGATGGAGACCTTGAGTTTAAAGAAGAGTACGCTGAATTTGGAGATTTCATCCTTGTGATCACGGAAGATATGACTAAAACGTATTAGAATCAGCCATTAAATAGGCTCGTATCGCCTATAAACACTGATGCAGTAAAAATAATTGAAAAATAGTTAAGAATAGTTTGGTCTGAAGTTAATTTAAAGTTTAAATTTGCGTTTTTTAATACTAGAGTAATGAATAAAGGAAAAGTAAAGTTTTTTAATGACACCAAAGGATTTGGTTTCATTGTTGAGGAAGAATCTAAGAAAGAATACTTCGTACACGTATCAGGTTTAATCGATGAAGTCAGAGAAGACGATGACGTTGAATTCGAATTATCTGAAGGTAGAAAAGGATTAAACGCTGTGAACGTAAAAAAAGCATAAGTTTTTAAATTTTTGATATCAAGCCTCTTGTTTATGACAAGAGGCTTTTTTTTGCCCTAAACTTTTATTTAGGACCCTGAATTAGCTTTCGTATTCAATGGCGTACCAAACACTATTTACGAGACTAAGCTAATTAGTTTTTAGACACAATGCTCTTGCTGGTAAGAGACTCTAGAAAGTGAATTAAGTTTTCCCGTTCTGTATTGGTCAAATGAAAGGGTTTAATAAGTTCACTTTTATTTGGATGATTTCCACCTCCATTTTCTAAATAGATGATGACTTCTTCTAACGTGTTGATGCTTCCGTCATGCATATAAGGCGGGGTTAGTGCAACATTTCGTAAGCTAGGTACAGCAAACTTACCCGCATCTTCTGGTAATCGGGTAATACGTGCTCTCCCACTATCAAGTGCCTGGTGCTCCAATCCAATATTTTGAAACGAATAATCCGATTGATGAGCTCCGCTATGACATGTGGTACAATTTAACCTTACGGAATTAAATAAAGCTAATCCCTTTTTTTGTGATTGAGTTAAGGCATTAGAGTCCCCATTAATAAAATCATCATACGATGCGTTTTCATGAACTAGACTTCTTTCATATGCGGAAATGGCTCTGGTTAATCCAAATAGGGTAGGAAGAGTATCAAATGCCTTTTGAAATAGGGTAATGTACTCCTGTTCTGATTGGAGGTAGTGTAGTATTTCAATAAAGTCACCTCCAATTTCGTTGCTATCAATAATTGGGACTATGGTTTGTAGTTCCAAGGTCCTAACTCCTCCATCTGTATGAAAAAGTGATTTGTTATTGACTCCAATAATGGAAGGGGAGTTACGAAAACCTAAAACCCCATTTGTACCAATGCTTACTGCTACAGTATCTGCAAAAGCATACTCGGGGTTATGGCAAGAGCTGCACGATACATTCTTGTTTTCACTTAATTTTTTGTCGAAAAATAGTTTTTCTCCTAACGCTATTTTTTCAGAAGAAATTACATTACCTAATAGATTAGAATTTTCAGGATTAGCATACTGTTTTTTGTTTTCACCGCTACATGCGAATAAAAAAAGTGTAAGTAGTAATCCTAAAAAACCTTTGACCATTAGTTAAAGGCGTTAGTGAAATTATCCATATACTGGATGGCTAATGGTAAGTTGTCTGTGGTATGAGACTCCCCATTAACGGTTAAATTAAAGGTGTAATCTGATTGCTTAAGTAAACTGAAAATATCAAAATTCACACTAACATCGGTACCTCCGGTTTCCACCCTAAACGTTCTAGCTACATTAATGTTTGGTCGATATAAATCTTGTAATCCAGTATGGATAACAAAACTGGACGTATCGCTATTTGCAACCTCAAAGCCCTCTAATTTAGAGAATATGTATTGTGTTGACCATCCCCAATACATATTCTGAGTGACACTTAATGGATGATTGATGTCATAAGTAGATGGGTCTTTTGAATTTAAATCTTCTCTAACGCCAAGATCAAAAGCAATTCCTACGTAATCACCCTTAGGAATATTTCCTGATATAGTTAATCCTTCAGTACCTAGGGTATGATTAATAATGGCAATATCAGCAATGAGTTCTTTTACTCCGTTTGCTTTAACGGCTACCACATTTGATAGATAATATTTACTTTGAGTAATCCATAAATCGTTGTCTTGTGGACTCTTGTATATTTGATTATAGCTTAATTCTGACCCACCGTAAAGGTTGTTTACTGTTACCGAAATAGGCTCTTTAACCACTGGCTCTTCTGGAGGAGTTGTTTCGTTGCAACCAGAAAATGATTGTAACATAACTACTAATATAACTGCTCCTATTAATCGAAAATTATTGATTGTGCTTTGCATTGTATTGATTTTTCTTGACAGTAATAATAGAGAATATAACCGAATAACAATAATTTATTTAGTTATTTGACTCCCTACAAATATACAGGGTATCAAGATTTTGTTTTGCGTTAAAAGTTACACCAAACAAAATGTAACTTTTTTTAACTTTTCAATTGCTGTTAAAGAATTGTTAAGCGAAAATAGGTAGGCATTTTATCCTCATTTTTGGAGTCAATAGGACAAAGAAATTAAGTTTGTAACTCGTAACAAAAAGATATAGAATGATTAAAAGAATAATTCTCCTTTCCACGGTATTAGTAGCCTCTTTTGGCGCATATGCCCAACATGATTTCACATTTAAAATCAGAGGTTTATCAGATACTACGGTTTATTTAGCCAATTACTTTGGTGGAAAATTGTATTATAATGATACCGCATTAGTCGATTCGAAAGGAGTCGTTAATTTTAAAGGAGATGAATCTAAACCTGGAGGAATTTACGCTGTTATCTTTCCAGATAATCAAACGTATTTTCAAGTTGTGGTGAATGAAGCTACCATTGAGATGGAAACAACCCGTGCTAATCCAGAGGCAAACATGGTTATTAAGGTTTCTAAAGAAAATACCGCATTTTATGAGTATTTAACTTTTGTAACCGGTGTGCAAACTAGAATGCAAATTTTTGCTTCTCAAAAGAAGTTAGAGGGTGCAGATGTGGCTAAAATTGATGCGCAAATAAAGGATGAGCAAGAGGGAGCCGAAAAGTTTAAATCTAGTTATTTAAAAAGAAACGAAAATTTATTTGCGGCTAAAGTTCTTTCATCTTCGGATGAAATTAATGTGCCTGAGTTTAAATTGGATGACGGAGAAGTAGATAATGATAGAAGGTTTATGTACTACCATGATCATTTCTTTGATAACGTTGATTTAGCAGATGATAGACTAATAAGAACACCCATTATTAACACGAAAATTGAGACGTATTTAACCAAATTAACCGCTCAAACTCCAGATTCAATTTGTTCTGCTATTAGTTATTTAACGAGTCAAACAGCCGACTCTAGTTTAATGTATAAGTACATCGTTCAGTTTGCTACCAATCGTTATGAGAAGTCTGATATTATGGGTATGGATGCCGTTTTTGTGTGCATCGCTGAAAAATATTACTCTCAGGATAAAGCATGGTGGTTGAATGAGGAACAATTAACGGATATTTTGAAGTTATATAATACACGTAAAAATCTCATTTTAGGGATTCAGGCAGAGAATATTATATTAATGGATGTTGATTCTAATTGGAAATCAATGCATGCTATTGATGCGAAATATACCGTGTTAATGTTCTGGGATCCAAATTGTGGACATTGTAAGAAAGAGATGCCAAAGCTTAAAGAGTTTTATGCAGAATGGAAATCAAAAGGAGTCGAAGTTTATTCTGTAAGTACTGAATTTGATAACAAAGATTGGCCAGGTTATATTAAAGAACAGGGGTATAAGTGGATTGATGTATCAGACAATCCAACGATTAATAAAAATGCCCAGAAATATATTTTGGATGGAACTACCACTTTGAATAGTTTAAACTTCCGTGATTATTGGGATATATACTCTACACCTCAGCTTTATTTACTAGATGAGAACAAAGTAATTATTGCGAAGAAATTAAATGCGGAACAGTTAGCTAACTTTATTATAAAGTATGAAGAACGTATTTCTGCAGAGGCAAAAGCGGCTAAAAAATAAGATTAAAATTTAATTTTAAAATCTTGTTTGGTTAATCGAGTGTCGAAAAACACGATACCAAGAAAGAATAAATCTAAGGTCACTACCGTTTCGGGGTGGCCTTTTATTTTGTTCCAAGCTTTGGTCATTCCTTCAGACCAATGGATGTCGTCAAAAATAAAAACACTTTGATTAGTCTTATATTTTAAACACATTTCAAAATAGGCTAGCGTAGGCTCTTCTTGATGGTTCCCATCAAAAAATACCATATTGGCTTTTTTCGTTTTTTCTAAAACAGTAGGAAGAGTTGTTTTAAAATCACCTATTGAAGTTTCAATATTACCGATCTGAAGTTGTTTGAAATTCTCTTTGGCTATGCTTAACGTATTAGGACACCCTTCAAGGGTGTAGGTTTTTATGGACGGGTTTGCTTTCGCGAAATAAATAGTGCTAAGCCCTAAAGATGTTCCTAATTCTATAATACTTTCGGGTTTGTAATACTGGACCATTCTATAGAACAAACGACCATACTTTGGGTGTTTAGAAGAGTTTTTAGCGATGTCTTTTACTTTTCTAGTTGGTAAGGTGTTAATGGTTGAACCTGCTCCTAAATCCGTTAAAGTAATGTCTCTGTTATCTTTTAATAATTTCGACTTTAGAAAAGACAGCTCTTTTAGTTCAGCCGTTTTTGTATCTGCATACAATACTTTTTCTAAAAAATCATACACAAAAGGGGAGTGTATTCCATGGCGGTTGTTAGACTTCCATTGATGAATTAGATACTTAGAAACGACTTTAAGTTTACTCATTTATTGAAAAATTCGCCAAAAAAAAGGGGTGGAAAAACCACCCCTAAATATAGTAAATTAGGAATTTTACATTCCGTATTTTTCCATAACCTTTTCACTAATTCCAGTATAAGAGAAACCTCCATCATGAAATAAGTTTTGCATAGTAACCATTCTCGTATAATCAGAGAACATCATTACGGTGTAATCTGCACACTGCTCCGCACTTGCGTTACCTAATGGAGAAATATCTTCTGCAAAGTTGATAAATTGGTCAAAACCACCTACGCCTTTACCAGCAGTAGTTAATGTTGGTGATTGAGATATTGTATTTACACGAACTTTTTTAGCATTACCATATTGGTAACCAAAATTACGTGTAATCGATTCCATTAATGATTTAGCATCAGCCATATCGTTATAGCCAGGGAATGCTCTCTGTGCTGCAACAAATGATAAACTAATTACAGAACCCCATTCAGCCATAGCATCTAATTTGAATGCTGTTTGCAATACTCTATGAAGAGACATGGCAGAAACATCAAGGGTTTTATGATACCAATCGTGGTTTAAGCTAGTATAGTGCTTTCCTTTTCTAACATTTGGAGACATTCCGATAGAATGTAAAATGAAATCTAAAGGTCCTCCTAAAATTTCAACCGCTTCGGTAATTAATTTTTCTAAATCTTCATTACTAGTTGCATCAGCAGCTATAATTTGCGAATTAGTTTCTTCAGCTAATTGATTTAAAGCTCCCATTCTTAAAGCGATAGGTGCATTTGATAATACAAATGTAGCGCCTTCTTCGTGTGCTTTAGTAGCTGTTTTCCATGCGATTGAATGTTCATCAAGTGCACCAAAAATAATTCCTCTTTTTCCTTTTAAAAGATTGTTTCCCATAGTAATAAATAATTATTGATCAAAGATATTATTTTATGATTAAGCCCGAATAAATTTACATCAATATATCAACAAGTCTTTGTAGTATTATCATAAAAAGGAGGTTATCGAGATGGTTTGTCTTTTTTTACTTCAAAGTAATACCTTAAGTCCAGTGAAAAGTAGGTGCCATTTAACCGTAAGTTACTGGTGGCAAAATTTGCATTGTGTAGTCCAACATTTGCGGCCAATGGATCCACAAAAGGTTGATTATAGGAAAAACCTGCGTAAAAAGTACCGTAGTTTTGAGGGTGTAATTCCCAACCTAAATTTGCTAGAAAAGAACCTTGAATCCAACTTTTTCTATTTACTTGAACTTGCCACTCATAGTCAGTAGCATAAATATCGCTAGGGTATAGGTCTAATTGTACTCCTAAAGAAACACTGAAATAAGAATTATCCGAAGATCTTAGCCTAACCATTCCTTTTAATGGGATTTCGTAGGAAATTAAACGGTAATCAATTTCTCCAGCGTAAGAACCAAAAGTGCTGTCTATTTTAGTTGTATAGTTTCTTTGAACAAATCGCAGACCTGATTCTACCGCTAACATTTTGGTAAATTGCTTTCTAATGGTCATTCCAAATACATATCCAAATTGTTGATGAACACCAATTTGAACAGAGTCCACTTCACTGGTCGTAGGTTCGTTACTAAATACGCCTGCTCCTAGCATAGATTTAAACTGAAAACCTCCAGTAAAGTTCTTATCCTGAGCGAGTAAAGACCCACTAAAAAGTAGTAAAGCGAATATGAAAGATAGTTTATTCATTAATGTGATTTTAGGTAACCTATAACGGCTAAAGTCATAATGATCATCATTCCTATTACTAAACCATTCCGTAGAAAGTAATTAGCAATTAATGGAGATCTGTGCTCTCCAATAGTTAAATGATTCAGTTTAATTACTTGTTTGTTATTAGTCTTATTAACGGCAAAGTAGTAGTGATAGGTTGGCTCGTCTAAGTCAATATTTGGTTCAAACCAGATATTATTTAATTTCAAGAGATTCTCAAAGAAATCAGCTTCCTCTTTCGTTTTAAAAAAGAAAATAGTGAATCGATTATCGCTTGGGTGCTCTCTCCAATTGGTGAAATCTAATGATGGTAAATTCATATCACACGTATCTTTTGGCCTACTCTTAAATTTGAATTTCTATTTATTCCGTTCAATTTACAAATTTGTGAAACAGTAGTGCCGTACTGTCTAGCAATTTTATATAAATAGTCTCCATTTTGGACATTATAAAACACACTTCCTTTAGGATAACCCGCAAAGCCATGTTTTGTTTTATGTAGTACCAAAGTTTCATCAATAAGAGTTTGGCTTTTATAATCAATAAAATTTAATGGGTTAATAGGAACTCCTTTAAACCTAACTTCCCAATGTAAATGACTTCCAGTAGATTGACCAGAACTACCTCCTAAGCCAATAAGCTCTCCGGCTTTTACAATTTGACCAGGTTTTACTTTTATTCTATGCAGGTGAGCGTAAAGTGTTTCTAATCCGTTAAAATGACGAACAACAACCACGCGTCCATATCCGCTGTATGTTCTAGCTACTCGAACCATTCCAGAAAACGCGGTTACTACGGTATCCCAAACTTGTAAGTCCATGTCAATTCCTTTATGCATTCTACCATTTCGCCAACCAAATTTAGACGTAAGTACATCGGTTACGGGCATGAAAAAAGCAGGGCTTTGACGCGTACCAATAAGGTGTAAATTAATGACACTGTCTGTTTCCGAAAGTTTGGTCGCGTTATACGGGTTTGGAGTGATAGTGTTCCAATTATGGTAGTAATAATCTGCTGGGTATTCACTGGTGTCAATAATTTCTTGCGCAAAAAAGTTATTGTCATTTTGATGGTCTGAAATGTATTTGTTAAGCTCATTAATTAAAGCAAATGGGACTTCTTCTAATTCAAATAAAGAATCAATAGTTTCATAGATTTCATCGAACTTCATTGTTCGAATTTTCAGAAAAATATGTAGCTGAGCAATGAGTTCTTCTGGCGCAGGGGATAGGGTCTTTAATGAATCATGATAGGCCGTTAATTGACTTAAACTCATGGTATCAATTCCAACAAAAAGATATTGGTCACCATAAACGACTTGGGCAAGAACAGTGTCTTTCTTTACCTCGTTTATTGAAAATGCGGCTTGGGTATTAATTGTTGTAAAAACAAGTAATAGTAAACTAACCCACTGAATGTGAAAATATGGTTTTGGTTTTGTCACTAATTGCAAAGATAGTTTAGGCGTATTGAAAATACTTGTTTTATTTATTAAAGCTAAACATTGGGTGGTTAACTTCCCCCATTATACCTCCATAAACTAAGGGAGCAGATTGAAATTACCGCCAGAAATTATAAGTCCTACGTTTTTGTTTTTAAAAAGAACTCTGTTTTTTAGCACCGCAGCTAGAACCGTTGCCGATGAGGGTTCCACAATGATTTTCATTCGTTGAACAATGAGTTCTAAAGCGCTCATTATTTCTTTATCGTTAACCAAAAGAATTTCAGAAACTCCCGGTTTAATAATTTCCCAATTTATGCTACCTACTTTGGTTAATAAGCCATCAGCGATGGTATTTGGTGTATGAGATTCTACTAATACGCCAGATTCTAGGCTTCTAAATGCATCGTTTGCTCCTTCCGGTTCAACGGCTATTACTTTTGTTTTAGAAGAAAAGTTTTTACTGGAAAGTATTGTTCCTGAAAGTAATCCACCGCCACCAACAGGAGTAATGATATAATCTAAATTTGGTTGACTTTCTATCAATTATTTTGCGGCTGTAGCCTGTCCGGTAATAATTTCAATGTTATTATACGGATGAATAAATTTTGCGCCAGTGTTTTCAATAACACGTTCTGTAAAAAGCTCTCTATCTTTTAATGTTGGCGCACATAAAGTGATTATTCCGTCATTTTCTTTTACGGCATTAATTTTTACTTGTGGCGAGTTATTGGGCATTATCACGTAACACATAATCCCCGCTTTTTTTGCGGCTCGTGCTAATGCTTGTCCGTGATTACCGGAAGAGTGGGTGACTACCCCATTAACTTTATCCTTAGAACTTAACTGAGAAATAGCATTGGTTGCGCCTCTGTATTTGAAAGCCCCTGATTTTTGAAGTTTTACACATTTAAAGAACAAGTTAGAACCAGTAATACTATTGATAGAAGTAGCGGTTAGGATAGGTGTTTGATGCACTATTGGATGCAATCTTAGGTGTGCCTCAATGATATCCGTTTTACTAATTATTTGGATTAAGCTTGGGGTAAACTCACCATAAAAGTGGTTCCTTGATTTTCTGAACTTGTGAATTCTAGGTTTCCCTTTAATTCTTCAATAGATTTTTTTACAATAGCTAAACCCAGACCTACGCCTTCAATATCAGTGGTGTTCGATGCGCGATGAAACATTTCAAACAAAAACTTTTGGTCTTTTTCTGGAATTCCTAATCCGTAATCAATTACAGAAAAATGAAGTTGACCATCATCTAAATTAAAATTGACCTCAATAACTTCGGCATCCGGAGAATATTTAGCTGCGTTACTTAACAGATTCATGAAAATTTGCGTGAATAATCTTTTGTCGGTATTGAATAGTACGGGTACTTCAGTCCCAAACTCTAAAAGAATTGAATGATTTTTACCCACACCACTTTCTATAGTTTGAATAATGTCATCGACTAAGACTCGAAGATGTGTAGCTTCAATTTCTGGTTTTAATGCTCCAGATTCAATTTTACCAATGAGTAATGTTTCATTAATAATATTGGTTAGGGAGTTTACCGAGCGGTCGATGTTTTTTATATGTTTATTAATTTTATCGGGAGATGAGGCATTTTCTACGTGAAGGTCAATGAGCTCTGCAGAACTTTTGATGCTTGTTAAAGGTGTTTTTATTTCGTGCGAAATAATATTTACAATTCTAGATTTTAACTCGTTTAGTTCGCGTTCTTTGGCTAAGGATACTTTTAATTGGGCTTCTGATTTTTTTCGCTTACCCACTTCTTTTTTTAAATCTTGGTTTTTAGTATTTAACTCTAATGTTCTTTCTTTTACTTTAACCTCTAGGTTAATATTTAGCTGCTTTAATTGATGTTGACTTTCAATAAGTTCCTTTTCTAGATTGTATCGCTGCATGGATAACTCGATGACTGTACTTAAGCCACCTTCAGAAACAGGTTTAGAAATATACCCATAAGGATGTGTCTTAAGGGCTCTATTCATGGTCTCTTTATCAGAAGTTCCAGTAATATAAACTACAGGAAGATGAAAATTGTTCATTATCTGATTAGTAGCCGAAATTCCATCCATTTCTCCGGGTAAGGAAATGTCCATTAACACTAAATCAACATCCTTAGACTTCACCAATTCTAAAGCCTCTAATCCAGAGTGCGCAATGCCTACGGACTCGTGGCCCATCTGAGTAATAACACGTTGTACAAATAGAGCGGTGACCCTATCATCTTCAGTAATCAGAATTTTATACGACATTTGAGTAAATTGAATTTAGGGGATAAAGGTAACCATTACCTGTTATCAATTTATACAAGTTGTGATAAAATTAATCCCATAGCATTTAGTTTATCCAAGGTAAAAACCGTTTATTTGTAATGTTAAATATGATATATGAGAGGTAGACGAATTAGTATTGCATGTGAAGAATGTCATGTCCATAGCATCTCAAAGTTTGGGACATTATGCTCTGAGAACGTAGATAAGGTGAACTACAGTAAGTCTTGTACGGCCTATAAAAAAGGACAAATTATATTTCATGAAGACACCAGACCACTTGGTGTCTTTTGCATTAATAAAGGTAAATTAAAGGTTTTTAAAACGGGTGATGATGGTAAAGACCAGATTATTCAAATTTCAAAACCAGGTGATTTATTAGGTTATAGAGCTATGATTGGGGAGGATTTATACCCCGTAACTGCCGAGGCTTTAGAGGATGTTCAAGTTTGTTTTATTCCGAAATCAGAGTTTGTTAGACTTTTAGATGAATCACCAGATTTTTCTAAAATGTTATTGAAAGAGGCATGTCATGAATTAGGTACAATGACGGAGTTATTGACTAACCTTGCTCAAAAAACGGTTCGTGAACGTTTAGCCGTGACATTATTAATGTTAAAGGATATTTACATTGATGAAGCTAGACCAAATGACTTAGCTGAAATTAACTTGACAAGAGAGGATTTAGCAAACATTGTAGGAACTGCAACAGAAACTATTATTCGATTGTTACACGACTTTAAAGAAGAAAACCTTATCCAAACTAATGGCCGTAAGATTATGGTGTTAGATGCACAGAGATTGGTTAAAGTAGGTAACATCTACTAGAAAAAATTCAGGAAAATATACGCATAAAAAAAGGGGAGCATTTGCTCCCCTTTTTTTATGCGTATTAAATTCTTATTGAATGAATACTTTTTGAGCTACAGATGCTCCGTTTTCATTTTGAATAGTAACGATATATACTCCTGATGTTAAATCAGAAATATTAATTTCTTGCGTGAAATTTTGTCCTGCTGCTGAAGTATTAACCGTTTTAACAACTTGACCCGTTACACTCATTAATTGAATTTGTGCTTGGTTACTGTTGTTAGTAACAGTAATTGTCATTACGTCACTAGTCGTTTTGATATTTGAAATTTCAGAAGTAACAACATCCTTAATACCTACTGGCCATGCAAAAAGGTAATCTGCACAAATCTCTTTGTTTTGATCTACATTAGTATACATAACTGGAGGTACAGTAGAAATATCAAAAACACTCACTACTTCCACACATAATTCATGTGTTCCAATAGCAGAAGGGCTTGCACCCCATGATTGAGATAACACAAAGTTTTGAGTTTCCCCTGGTGCCATTGGTAAAGAAACCAAAGAAACTACCCAAGGAATTGTTCCTCCACCTGGAGCAACATTATCAACTGGAATTCCTTCTAACTTCACATCAAAAGTAAAAACTGAACCCACTGGAAATGTAATAGCGCCATCGTTGTTTGTTAAAGATACGGATAAGATTGTAGATCCAGCTGCGGGATCCTCCGTTGTAATTGTTCCCGTAGGAGTCAAGATAGCGTCAACAGAAATGTTAGTGTTTTGTGCAAATGACAAGGTGCCTAAACCCATGATTAAGGCAAAAAGTAAAAGTTTTTTCATACTATTTGTTTTAAAGTGTTCGAAATAATTAATTATGACTGCAAGATATGGAAAACCAATGAATTGTTAAACTATTTTTTAAGCAATATTGAATCAGCTAAAAGGAAGGTTTTTTAGCGTGTTAATTGGCTAAAATTAAAGGGGTAATTGGTGCGGTTAACCTGAGATAGCGACATTTAAGGCTTCAATGATTTTTGCGGATATTTTATGAAAGTATCTTTTATTTTCATAACCCATCACCCATTTAACGCCATTTATCGAATTAGAAACAAAAACTTCTTCCGCTTGTTCAAGGGCATTAATACCCACTGGAGTTTCGAGTACCTCTAGTCCTAATGAGGGAGCTAAAGCCAAAATATTTTGCCGCATAGTTCCGGGTAAACACCCTTCGGAAAGGGGAGGAGTAACCAATCGATTATGAATTATCATAAAAATATTAGAACTGATGGTTTCACATACCAGCCCTTTAGAATTTAAGATAATCAAATCGTCTACTTGCTTTTTTGTTTTAGCAAGACCTGCTTTTACGAATAAAAGGCCATTGGCAGATTTAAGGCTATTGAAGGTATGGATAGGTTTGAATATTTCTTCAAATACGCCTAATGATATCCCGTCCTTATTAAGTACGTAATTATTAATATCAGGTGCTGTTTCTAATAATATGGAAACATGATTGGTCACAGGAGTATAAAAGCCTCCATCATTCCTAAATACCGTGATTCTAAGTCGTGCACCTTCTTTTAAACGGTTTCTGACAAGTAAGCGTTTAATTTCTTCGTTTAAAACGGTTTTTAATAATTGGTCGTTCCATTCATATTCTAAAACTTCCATTCCAGCATATAGTCGCTGTAAGTGAGATTCTAAAAACAATGGAATACCGTCCACACATTTAACGGTTTCAAATAAAGAGTCTCCATACCTAAAGCTTCTATTTTCTACTTTGAAAACAGGAGAGTCAGACTGTAACAGCTTTCCATTTAAACTAATATACCCGCTCATTTCAAGTGATTTAAAATGAAGTTAATAGAGGTGTTTGGAGTAATCAAGTATCCTTTAATACCAACTTTTTTAGACGCAATAATATCTCTTTCACTATCTCCAATCATCACGCTAGATTTTGGGTCAATGTGATACATAGCCATGGCTTTCTCAAACATTAATGAACCTGGTTTTCTATCTAAAGATTTACTGTAGTCTTGATGATGTGGAGAATAAAAAATATCGGTCAATGAAATCCCGTTAGCCTCCAATTCTGTTTCTAAGTATTGGTGCGCAAGATGTACATCGTTATGCGTGTATATTCCTTTGGCAATACCCCCTTGATTGGTGATGACAATTATTTTGTACCCTAATTCTTGCACTTTTTTTAGCGTAGGAATAACCGAAGGCAAGATTTCAAAATCTGCTACCTTATACGTATACTCCCCACGTTCACGGTTAATAACCCCGTCACGATCTAAAAAAACTGCCTTATTAAGTCTTACCATGGTAATACTTTCAGTATTTGGTTTACAAAATTCATTAAGAATGCAGGCTCAAAAATGAGTGTAGCGGCTACTCCGAATAATGCGCCATAGTAATGTGCATCGTGTCCAATACCATCATTTTGACCTTGATCAGCCATTCTCTTTTCATACCATATATATAGTCCACCAAAAACTATTGCGGGTATTGGAATAACAATCATGAAACCTAACATATGGGTAGGAAACATCAAGATATATGAAAATAATACCGCAGAAACTGCTCCCGAAGCTCCAATAGAACGATAATGCGGATTATTAGATTCCTTTTTTAATGTAGGAAGAGAAGATGCTATGATTCCTCCGAGGTATAAAACCAAATAGAAAATAGTTCCAGTATCACCAAAATGGCTGTTAAAGGTGCTTTCTACTTGTTGACCAAACTGCCATAGCACAAACATATTAACCAATAAATGTCCCCAACCGCCATGCAAAAAAGCATGGGTAATAATCCGGTAATATTCTTTTTTGTGCGTAACTAAATACGGGTCAAAAAGATATTTGTTGAACAAATTTTGATTTGAAAAGGCGGTAAAGGAAATTAATCCTGTTACCGCAATTAGTATCAATGTAATCATAAACTAAACGCTATTTATACGATCAAGGGAATTTTGGATATTTCTGGAAATCAGGATCTCTTTTTTCTAAAAACGCATGTTTTCCTTCTTGTGCTTCTTCCATTAAATAGTACATCATTGTTGCGTCACCCGCAAATTCCATAAGTCCGTGCTGGCCATCTAACTCTGCGTTTAATGCTCTTTTTAGCATTCTTAATGCCATCGGACTACGTTTCAAAATGGTTTTACACCATTCCACAGTTGTATTTTCTAATTCTGCCAATGGAACTACTTTGTTTACCATTCCCATCGCTTCTGATTCTTTAGCGGTATATTGCTCACAAAGGAACCAAATTTCACGGGCTTTCTTTTGACCTACGTGACGGGCTAAATAAGAGGAACCAAATCCACCATCAAAACTACCTACCTTAGGGCCTGTTTGTCCGAACATCGCATTTTCTGATGCAATGGTTAAATCACAAACTACGTGTAAAACGTGACCTCCACCAATTGCATAGCCATTTACCATGGCAATAACTGGTTTAGGTAAAGAACGTAAGGCTTTATGTAAATCCAAAACATTTAATCTTGGCACACCATCTTCGCCAACGTAACCGCCAACACCTTTTACGTTTTGGTCTCCACCCGAACAAAATGCTTTGTCACCAATTCCAGTAAGAACAAGTACGCCAATTCTTGGATCCTCTCTTGCAATAGCAACGGCATCAAGCATGTCGGTATTGGTTTGCGGTCTAAAAGCATTATATACTTCTGGTCTGTTAATGGTGATTTTAGCGATTCCTTCAAAAAAATCGTAATAAATATCTTCGTATTCTTTTATTGTTGTCCAATTTCTTTCTGACATATCTATTTTTTATTAATCACTGAACCTCAGAGATTTCGTGTGTTTAAACTTGGTTAATTGTTCTTTAAATTATTAAAATACGCCTTCAAAATGCCCGCATTTTCTGTTTGCGGAGTAGTTACCTCTAATATACCAGAGGATTTTGAATTTGAAAGAACCGTAAATTGTTGTTCCAACTCTTTTAAATTGGTAGCGCGAAAATAATTAACAGAAAACCCTAATGCAATGTGTTCTACACTGTTTTTTTGATGGGTCTCAAAGTGGCTTTCTAATTGGCCCGTACTATTTGGACCATCAATAAATCTAAAAATGCCACCACCTGAATTATTGATAACGATAACTTTTAAGTTATTAGGTATTTGACGATGCCACCACGCATTGGTATCGTAAAAGAACGAGATATCACCAACCACTAAATACACTTCTTTATCGGTAGCAATGGCGTTACCCATAGCGGTCGAAACTATTCCATCAATTCCGCTAGTACCTCTGTTTGATTTAATGGTAAGGCTCTTATTCCAAGAAAAAAGCTGCGCATAACGAACCGGGGTGCTATTAGCCAGGTGAAGAATACTATTGGTAGGAATTAATTTATTTACCGCACTCATGACTTTAAAATCAGAGTAAGCTACGGTTTCATCAAAAAGAGCATGTTGTACTTTTCTGTTTTTGTCGATATCAAGCCAATGTTGTACCCAAGGACTTGGGTTCAAACTTACCAAAGGAATTAATTGCTCAAAGAAAATTTCTGCCGATTTATTACAGTGGTGCGTTAAACATTGATACGTATTTGGTGCTGTTTCAATTTGCTCAATATGGATGTGCTTTTTAGGTTGATGCTGTCTTAAAAACGCCTTGATTTTTTTTGAAACTACATTTCCTCCAATGGTAATTAGTAGGTTGGGTTGTAAGTGTTTTAATTCGCTGGAATCAAGTGGCATAATGAGTTGGTCAATAGCGCTAATAGTACCGTCAATATTTTGATTGGAAGTTGTTTCTGATAAAATTAATGCCCTAGACTTTAGTTTTATCAAAGAAGCCATTAATGCGGGGTTTTGATCTAGTTGACCCGCTAAAATGATGGTTTTATCTGACTGATTAAAAACATCTACTTGATCGGCTAGTTCTTTAGCTGAGATAATTTCAGATGCGATTTCTGGCGCTTTTATATGAGCTAAGCCTTCGGTAAACTCACATTTAGTGTAAAGTGGTTCTTCAAAAGGAAGATTTAAATGAATAGGTCCTCCAGTGGTAAAGGATAGGTTGAGGGATTCATTAATTATATTTTCGTTAGTCAAAGACACATCATTTTCGTCTAATTGAGAGGAGAACAAAATGTGATTTGAGAAAACGTTTTTCTGTCTTATAGTTTGTCCATCGCCTTGATCTATCAAGTATTCTGGCCTATCGGCTGATAATATGATTAATGGAATTTTTCGGTAAAAAGCTTCGGCAATAGCCGGGTAGTAGTTCAATAAAGCAGATCCCGATGAGCATGCTAACGCTACAGGAGCTTTGGTTTCATCCGCAATACCTAATGCAATAAAAGCCGCAGAGCGTTCATCAGGAACCGATAAGCACTCATATTTTGGATGTGATGTGAAACCTAAAATTAAAGGCGCATTTCTTGAGCCTGGAGAAACTACAATATGTTTGAGTCCTTTCTGCCAAAGGATTTCAACAAGCTGCTGAACACTTTTTTTATTTGTTGTTTCCAATTCGGAAAATTCTTTTACATGAATATTTAAGGAAGAGCATCAACTAATGTTTGTGCTTTAAAATTGGTTTCTTCCCATTCTTTTTCTGCGCTTGACTTAGCTGTAATTCCTCCGCCAAGATACAAAGCTAAACTGTTTGAGAAAATTTGCATGCATCTTAAGTTTACAAATAATTGGAGCTCTTTCTCTGGTGCAATAAAACCTAAATATCCTGAATAGTATTTGCGATCATGGTTTTCAATAGTGGCGATCATTTTTTTAGCTTCTAGTACCGGAACGCCACAAATTGCAGGCGTAGGATGTAGCTTTTTAGCAAGGTTAAAAGCCTCGGAATAGTCCAGAATATTTTGAGATTCTATGGTTGTTTTTATGTGATAAACAGGACCTGCTTTCACGGTTTTAGGCTCACCAATTTTTGAAGAGATATGACTATCGTCAAATGTGCTTTTTATATACTTGGTAACGTATGCTTGTTCTTCAATTTCTTTTTTACTCCATATTGGGTTTTCATCTAAAATGGGTTGAGTGCCTGCGAGCGACATAGTGCTAACGGTACTCTTTTTCCAGCTTAATAACGTTTCGGGAGTTGCACCTAGCCAAACGCCAGTATTTTCATGATTTATCATAGAAACAAACGCACCTATATGTTTTTCGTTTAACAACAATAAATATTTAGTTAAATCTAAATTATCAGTGTTTTCAATGGTTTTAACACGAGAGTAGATGAATTTGTCTAGGCTACTGGTCTGTAATTGACTAATTCCGTTTTGAAGGTCGGAAATGTAATTTTCTTTACTTATAGCTAAGTTTTCATCTATTGAAGGCTCTTTTTCTAGGGATTCCAGTAAGGAAATGGTGTGAATGAAATCTTCATTAATGAGGTTTTGAGAAATACGATAATCCGCAGCAATAAAGATTTCAGGGTTTGAATTTGAAACTTCAAACGGATGAAAAACGAATCCTGTAGTCGTATTTGAACAGCTTAAATGGTGCGCAATAATCACTTCGAAAGTAGCCGAATTTGGGTAGCTGAAAACAGCGAAATTCAAGTTCTTTTTCAGACAGATATTTAGTAGATTTTCTAATGGATTTGTCATTCTGTTTTAAGCACTTTAAAAATTTGATTCTTATCGTTGGTAACTACTTTAACAATGTAACCACCGTTAGCGAATTCAGAGAAATCTATACTCACTCGTTCTACTTCAACAATACTATTATTATGGTAAATAACCTTTCCCGTAATATCAAAAATAATAATCGCTGCATTTTGAGATTCTTTCAGTCGGAATCTAATGTTTAGAAAAGTTTGCGTAGGGTTTGGAAAAACATCAATAACCTCTTCCAACAATTTTGTGGTATCTGGTAAACTACATCCGATAGAAGAAAGCAAAGATTTTCTATTGGTATTTAGGGTAGCCAGCATACGCTCCTTTTGTCCATAGGTAAATGAATTCTGACATTGGTCAAACGTATAATCCATATAATTCATGTGCATATCGCCATTAGGGGCGTTATTACACGAAATTACAATCGCATTTGGACATTGGTAATTTGGTTTTTCTTGTAGGGGAGTATCCGAAACTTTATCGTCATATCCACAACCTTCTTCTTCACCCCAAGGATGCTCTAAGTTTAGCCAGTGACCTATTTCATGCGCCAAGGTTCTGCCTTTATTGTATGGCGCTGAAATGTAAAATGCGCTACCACAGACTTGATAGTTTAAAACGATACCATCAAAACTGGCATTAGCCTCTCCGGGTAAATAGGTATATCCCAAAAGCGTATCGTTGATTTCACATACCCAAATATTTAAGTAGACTTCAGGGTCCCAAATTTGTGAGCCTCCTTGGGTAGGTTGGTAATACTTATCGGTCTCCCCAATTTTTTTTACGCTGGTTTCTTTTCTAATAATTCCATTGGTCAAATAGCCATCTGGTGTTTGAATGGCTAAGCAGAATTCAATTTCGGTATCGGTAGCCACCGATTTAAACCTTTCGGGTGTTAAAACCGTGTCGGGGTTATTTCTTCTAAAGTCACGATTAAGGGCCTCTAATTGCGCAAGGATTTGGGGTTCACTAAGATTTTGCTCTTCGGTAGTATACAAGATGTGAAACACAACCGGTATGGATATAACCGATTGTGTAGTAACGGTTTTATTTGCTAACCAGTTTTGAATATCCCGTTCGTTTTGAATACGCACTTTGCTTATTTCTGGGTTTTGAAGTAGAATTTCTTGGCTATGATTTTGTTGGTCGCACTTATGTATCCTAACGGAATCTTGTCCGAAGGAACAAAAAGAAATGGTAATGAATAAATAACTAAGAATAGTTTTTATCATGGTTCAAAAATAGCGGTAATACACCGATCAAGCAATAAAGGCAAGTGTCATTATTCTGTAATTAATTGGAATAATAGCGCTTAAATAAAAGGGACTTCTAATTCTGAACTCAAAAAACGTCTAAATTTGTGTAAATTCTATAAATATGGCAGATCGCATTCTTTTAGTGGAAGACGAACCTTCATTATATGAAGCTTTAAAATTAAATCTTGAGTTAGAGGGTTACAGTGTAACCGTTGCGGTAGATGGGGAACAAGCTTTAGAAAAGTTTAAATCCGGACACTTTCACCTCATTATACTGGATGTAATGATTCCTAAAATTGATGGCTTTGTAGTATGCGAAACCATTCGATTAGAAAATGCTAAAGTTCCAATTTTGTTTTTATCTGCAAAAAATAGCGCAGAAGACAAAATTAACGGTCTTAAAACCGGAGCGGATGATTACATGGCGAAACCTTTTAATCTGGAAGAGTTTTTATTGAGAGTGAGTTTATTGGTCAAACGAGGACACGCACTTTCGGAGTCTTCTACAGAGAATTTTGACCATTTTGAATTTGGCGGAAATAGAATTGATTTTCCAAGTTTTGAAATTAGATCGTGGGATGGAGAAGTTAGATCACTATCTAAAAGAGAAATGAAATTATTGAAGCTTTTGATAGAGAAACGAGGTAAAGTAGTTTCTAGAGAAGAAATTCTTCAAAAAATATGGGGCTATGATGTGTTTCCATCTACCAGAACCATTGATAATTACATTTTGGCCTACCGTAAGTATTTTGAGCAAAATCAGCGTAAACCAAAGCATTTCTTTTCGGTAAGGGGAGTAGGGTATAAATTTGAAGCAGATATTTAAAACCTGTTTATAACCCATTTTACATAAAACATATTGGTGTTGCACCATTTACAAGACGTATTACTTTTGTTTACGCGGTTTTAGAACGCAACCAATATGATGAAAAATTTCAAAATTTTACTGCTCTTAGTTTTTATCTCAGCTAATTACGTATCTGCTCAATCAAATTCAGATAACCAAAGTGTTACCTATGATTCGTTAATATCTGGGTACACTCAATTATCGGATACCTACAATACCTGTGATTTAATCACTTTTGGTGAGACCGATTCAGGTAAACCATTGCATTTATTCTTAATTAATTCCAGTAAAGAATTCTACCCAGAAGCGATTCAAAATAAAGCGATTATCTTAATCCAAAATGGAATTCATGCCGGTGAGTCTTGTGGAATAGATGCAAGTTTAGAATGGGCGCAAGACATGCTTAAGTATAATACCATACCTGAAAATGTGGTTATTGCTATCATTCCAGTATACAATATTGGAGGTATGTTAAATAGAGGTTGCTGTAGTAGAGCGAATCAAAACGGGCCAGAAGAACAAGGGTTTAGAGGAAATGCGAGGTATTTAGACCTAAATCGTGATTATATCAAAAACGATAGTAAAAATGCATTTGCTTTTACGCGAATTTTTCACTGGTTAAAGCCTCATTTATTTATTGATACGCATACTTCAAATGGTGCTGATTACCAATACACAATGACATTGCTTTCTCCAAGAAAAGAAAGGCTAGATGCGCACCTTAGTAATTTTTTAGTAAACAAATTGGAGCCTTACTTGTATGAGAATTATGACACGCTTTCACCGTATGTAAATGTATGGGGAACTACCCCAAATAACGGAATTAAGTCGTTTAATGATTTGCCTCGTTTTTCTACGGGATACGTGGCACTGTTTAACTGTATTGGGTTTACCACCGAAGCACATATGTGGAAACCCTTTGTAGAACGAAAAAATCATACGCGAAAATTCTTAGAATTGATTACTCTTTTCTCCAACACAAATCAGGAAGATTTAATTCTGAATAAGAAAGTTTCAGATGGCGAATCACCCATGGGGTTTGAATCCTTAAATCTAAAAATTGATACCAGTAGATCAGACACTATTACCTTTTATTCTTACCAACCAGAATATAGATATAGTGAGATTTTAGGTAAAGACCAATTGCATTATAACAGAAATAAACCCGAAACTATTGAGATTCCGTATTACAATTATTTTGAAAAAGTGGACCAGGTTCAAGTTCCTAATTATTACGTGGTAAAATCGGCTTGGGGTGAAGTTATAGCACGCTTAAAAGCCAATAATATTGAAATGACGGTAATTGAAAATGATACCAATATGAGTGGCGTAGGAATGTATATTACTGATTATACGAGTAAGACCAAGGCATACGAAGGTCATTTCTTGCATTCAAATATTAGCGTTACCGATTCCGCGATTAGCATACATTTTTTGAAGGGAGATTATTTGATTAATACAGACCAACCGGGTTGGAGGTATATCTTAAATGTACTGGAACCAAAATCAGAGGACAGTTTTTTTGCTTGGAATTTTTACGATGAAATTTTGCAACAGAAGGAATGGTATTCCGCTTACGTTTTTGAGGAGTATGCCCAAAAAATGCTAGAGGAAGACCCATTGTTGAAAATGGAATATGAGGCAAAATTTGAAAATGATACAAGGTTTGCAGAAAATGGGGATTATAGAATGTTTTGGTTGTATACCAAGTCGCCATTTTACGAAACTGGACACCATAGATTACCCATTCTTAAAATATTTGAGTAGTGCTAATAAGAGCTTTTTTCTATATTAATTTAGGGCTATTAATACTGCTTCCAAGTACTGGTTTTAGTCAGTTTAGCAAGTATTGGAGTGAAAGCTTTAGTACCAAGGCAGCATTACTATCGGGTGCGGTAGTAGGAGGGTATTCCGATGAAACCTCTATTTATTATAATCCGTCTATTCTGTCAGATACAGGCTTGAACCAACTCGCTTTTGCAAACGGGTTATCGACTGTTGATTTCTTGCGGTATGAAGATGCTATGGGAGAAGACTTGCCTTTATCGAGTTTTGAAACGACTGTGAATAGTGGGTTTATAGCGATAAATTTATACCCGAAGGACAAGTTTCATTTGGTTTGGAAAGCTTCTTTTTTTAATAAATCTAATTATGATAATGGTTTTGAAGGAGAGTATCGAGATACCTATAATGTTTATCCTGGAACCATGGAAGATGAAGACTATTTGGGAAGAATTTCTAATAGAACAGAGTTTAACGACTTTTGGTATGGGGTAGGAGCGGCTAAATTTATTAATGAAAAACTATCTGTAGGGGTGAGTGCATTTGCAAGGTATACGAGCTTGCGGTACGACTATTCTAAATTTATTGAAATAGGGGTAGCTTCTCAAAGTTCACTAAACGAACGGCTAAGTATAAATTCTGATGCAACTGATATTAGAGGATATAATTGGCGAGGAACCGTAAAGATAGGCTTCAATTACCGTTTTAATGAACGGCTAAGAGGTGGGTTGGTAATAACAACGCCATCTATTTATATATTGGGAAGTGCCAGTGCTCTTCGTAACACTTCAAAAATTAATATACCCGATGAAAACACGGGGAATTTTCTGCCCGATTATTATTATGACGAAAGTGGAGAACAGCTTGGTATGGTGGTGAAAGACCCATTATCTATTGCGCTAGGATTGGATTATCAATTTGATAAATTTAGATGGAATGTCACCACCGAGTGGTTTGCAGGACTTAAACCGTACAAATTAATTGATGACACTAAGGGGACTACTGAATCTTGGCGATCTCCTTTTTTACCGGAAGAACAAGATTATTTATCATTTGCAGCTGGAGGAAAAAGTATCGTAAATATAGCGGTTGGTGTAGAGGTGTATACCGCTACCAACAAATCTTGGTTATTCGGTTTTAAAACAGATTTTGATGCGTTAAAGGGATACGATTATAAGGAATTATCAGGTTTGAACACCTTAGTTACTGTAAACTCTAACTACTATCACTTTTCTTCTGGAAAGAGTTTTAA
>CAXMPG010000082.1:0-65453 GCA_964195485.1 uncultured Desulfobacterales bacterium | reverse complement strand
GTGTATTGCATCATCTGTAAATCACCATCAGAATTACCTGAGGAGAACACGGGTTTTTTACCAATTACTTTTTGAATGTTAAGTGGTTTTCCTTCCTTATCATTATTAAAATCAAGACCTGGCAATCTTTTTATTTGAGGGTTCCCGTCATTGTAGTCAAATTCGGTTTTAATTCTAGAACCTAAAATTTGCTCTTCTGGTATTCCATAAATTTCCGTTACAAAGGCACGCATAAAATCAACTCCACCACCCGAAACTACGAAGGTTTTAAAATCGTTATCACGCAAATAGTCTAAAAGCTCTAACATGGGTTGATACACCATTTCATTGTATCCCACATTTTTGGTTGGATGTTTCGCTGTATTCACCCAGTTTTTCACTTCTGTTTTGAATTCTGCTTGCGTATTACCCGTATGCGATGTCATTAGCATTTTAACCAAACCCTCTTCGCCTTGCGCTAATAACGCTTGCATATCGTCTTCTAAAATTGCTTGATACGGTTGTTCTGATTTCCATTCCGGATGGTCTGCAGCCATTGCTTTAATCCTATCCATAGCGAAATACAATTGAAAATAAACCGGTTGTTCTGCCCATAGATTCCCATCATTATCAAACGTAGCAATACGGTCTTTTATCTCAATAAAATTCGGACTTTCTGGATTTGTGACATCCGTAACATATGCAATAATGTTGTTTTTAGTAATGCCGTCATTCCATGAAGGAAGAACTTCTTCTGCGGCAACTTCTGTAGTTGGTTTTTCAACTTTTTTCGCCTCTGGCGATGTGCCATTACACGCCACAAAGTTGGAAGCGATTAACACGGCTGCAATAGTTTTTATTGTATTTTTCATAGGGTGATAAAAAAAGAATGCCGCTTAAGGGCGGCATTCTAATAAATATATTTTGTTATTAATTCTGCGGCTTAACCTGTAAGGATTGTAAGACCTTATCTACACCTAATGAACCACCTTCCACTGGAGGGAATTCTTTAAACGTACCTAAAAACTTACCTACATACGCCTGTGCTGGAACAAATATCCACATGTTATCTGCCATCCAACGCGTATACATGGAAGACTCAAAAGATACTTCGTATGGATCTGCTCTTAAGTTGATAAGAATTGGCCAAGATGGTGTTTTTCTGTATGCTGTGTTAATTGCACCTTCCATAATTGAGAAGTGAATTTTCCAGTTATCGTAACGTAATGCGTTTAAGTTACCACCTGCATCAAAATAAAATATTTCGTGACGCGGAGATTCTTCCACATCACCTTTCAAGTAAGGCATCATGTTGTAACCATCTAAATGTGCTTTAAATGTTTTACCGTTTGCTTCGTACCCCGTTAAAAGTTTTTCTTTTACATCCGGCACACCTGCCGCAGCAAGTAAAGTTGGCATCATATCTTCGTGAGAAAAGATTCCGTTTTCTTTAGTACCAGGCTTAATTACCCCAGGCCAACGAATAGCACAAGGAGCTCTAAAACCACCTTCCCAGGTTGTTCCTTTTTCACCCGCAAATGGCGTTGTTCCTCCATCAGGCCACGTAAATTTCTCCGCACCGTTATCCGTAGAATACATGATAATAGTGTTATCCATAATACCCAGTTCTTCCAACTTTGCTAATACAGTTCCAATAGCTTTATCGTGCTCTACCATTCCGTCTGGATAAAGTCCAATACCAGTTACACCCGTACTTTCATCTTTCAAATGTGTCCAAACGTGCATTCTGGTTGCACTTAACCACACAAAGAAAGGTTTACCCGCTTTATGTGCTCTTTCAATAAAATCGATTGCAGCAGAAGTAAACTCCTCATCAGCAGTTTCCATTCTCTTTCTAGTTAATGGGCCTGTATCTTCAATTTTACCATCCGCGTAAGAGTGAATAACTCCTCTAGGACCGAATTTTTTGTGAAATTCAGGGTCTTTTGGATAGTAATAAGATTCTGGCTCTTCTTCCGCATTTAAATGGTAAAGATTGCCATAAAACTCATCAAAACCATGATTGGTAGGTAAGTGTTCATCTCTATCACCTAGGTGATTTTTACCAAACTGACCTGAAGTATACCCTTGATTTTTAAGTAATTCAGCAATGGTTGGTTGATTCTCTTGAACACCTTGTGTAGCACCTGGCATTCCAATAGTCAATAAACCTGTTCTAAACGGGTGTTGACCTAAAATAAAAGCGGCTCTACCTGCGGTACAAGATTGCTGAGAATACCAATCTGTAAACATTGCGCCTTCATTAGCAATACGGTCAATGTTAGGTGTTTGGTAGCCCATCATTCCGTGGTTATATGCGCTAACATTACTCCAACCAATATCATCACCCCATATTACAAGGATGTTTGGTTTCTTATTTTTCTGTGCGAACACAAACCCCGTAAGCATTAGCATTACTAGGGTTGTGATAATTCTCAAATTTCTGTTCTTCATATATTTATTTTAATTGTTTCCTGGGGCAGTTAATGCATCCATTGTATCTCCTAAATTAAAACTAGCGGCTTTCATGCGTGGAGGATATTCTTTAAATGTTGCAATGAAATTTCCAACATATTCTGAAGCTGGTAATAATAAAAACACATGGTCTAAATACCAATCCCAATAAGTGTTAGACGTTACAGTTGAAAATTCATACGGATCTCTTCTTAAGTTGTATATCCAAGGAATTCTCATAGTTTCCATTGGTTTAGACCAAGTTTCCAACGTTCCTGGAGCATTTTGCTTCATAAAAGTTACTTTCCAATCATTGTATCGCAATGCCATTAATTCGCCATCATCAGAAAAATAAAATAATTCAATACGCGCACCTTTTTCTTCTTTACCCGTTAAATAAGGCAACATGTTGTAACCATCTAAGTGTACTTTATAGGTTTTATCACCTATTGTTTTACCTTTCAATAATTCATTCTTAACCTTATCATTTCCAGCAGCGGCTAAAAAAGTAGGCATCCAATCCATTCCTGACATAATCTCATTAGAAACTGATCCTGCCTCAATGTGATTTGGCCAACGAACCATAGATGGGGTTCTCCACCCACCTTCCCAGTTCGTATTTTTCTCTCCTCTAAAAGGATTTACACCTGCGTCTGGCCAAGTGTTTTTATGAGGTCCATTATCTGTTCCATATTGAACAATAGTGTTATCTGTTACACCTAACTCATCAAGTAAATCCAATAATTGCCCAACGTGCATATCATGCTCTACCATTCCATCACCATATTCGTTTTGACCAGAAATTCCTCTATGCTCTTCCTTTACATGAGTTCTAAAGTGCATTCTTGTCCCGTTCCACCATACAAAAAATGGCTCACCAGATTTCACTGCTGTGGTAATGAATTTTTTCGCTGCCTCAATAGTTTCATCATCTATGGTTTCCATCCTTTTTTTAGTCAAAGGACCGGTATCTTCAATTTTACCATCAGCATATGAATGAATAACACCCCTTGGTCCAAAACGTTTTGCAAAATCAGGATATGTTGCTGGGTCCGGGTAATCCGGTAATTCCGGTTCTTCCTCTGCATTTAAATGGTATAAATTACCCATAAATTCATCAAAACCATGATTTGTAGGTAAATGTTCATCTCTATCTCCTAAATGATTTTTCCCAAATTGACCTGTCCTATATCCTAAAGGTTTTAACAATTCAGCAATGGTGGGGTCTTTCTCATTAATCCCTCCAGACGCACCTGGCATACCTACTTTACTTAATCCAGTACGTAAAACACTTTGTCCTAAAATAAAGGAAGAACGTCCCGCTGTACAACTTTGTTCAGAATAATAATCCGTAAAAATCATTCCTTCTTTTGCAACTCTGTCAATGTTTGGAGTTCTATATCCCATTAGGCCCATTGTATACGCACTAATGTTTGATTGTCCAATATCATCACCCCAAATAACAAGGATGTTTGGTTTTTTATTTTTTTGCGCTTCTGCGCTTTGACTAATTCCGAAGGTGAACAATCCTACACAAGCTGCTAGGATTAGACAGTTCTTTGGTGAATATAATCTCATAAGAATAAATATTTAGTTGTAGGGTAAAAGTAGGGATTTCAAAAAGGCCAAAGACATTTTGGATATTATTTTTTCTTTAATTGTAATAACTAAAACTCTTTTCCAAAAGCAATCGCCATTGACCAAGTATCGTAACCTTCCTTGAAATCATAAAAAAACCCAGGGCCAAGAAGCCATCCTTTATCGAAATAATGAATATACTCTGTACCAAATCTAAAAACAGCGAGATTTTGATGCTTTTCTAATTCAATTCCGCCTCCGCCAAAAAGGCTGATGTGTTTCGTTAGTTTGTACGTACCTAATAAAGCAATTACCAATGCTTTTTCTCTTTCTAAATCCTTTTCAAATATTAGGTAGTCACTAAGCTCTAAGTCAATCATAGTTCCTACTTCCCATTTTGGTGACAGACGATAAAAATAGTCTAACCCGATAGAGGGAACGAAAACGCCATTTGCCTCCGTACCGCCAATAGAGGTAGCTTTAGGAATAAAAGTGTAACCAAATGAAGCCGATATTAAATGCTTTTTTTCCGGTTCTTCTGCTGGCTCTGTTTCTTGCGACTTAGCTGTTGGTGTAATTACCACAAGAAAAAATAGGCTTAAAAAGAGTGTCCTCATATTATCTAAATTCCTTTTTACGTGGACCTAAGAATCGGTAGTTTAATGATACTAAAAGGGACTTTCTATCTCCAATAAATCCAACCTCAGAACGTAATTGCCATGCTTTACTAAATTGAAATTGACCACCCACAGACATATTCCATAACTGTTTGGTTTGCTTATCCATACCATAACGAATAATAGCATCGCCATCAGCCGCGTCAATTCTTTCTATAATTGGAGTAAGCGTATTATCGGCAGCCTCTATTTTTTTACGATCAACAGGATTATTTGGATTTAATCCATTGTACCAATCATAATACTCTCCAACAATTTGGTCTTTTCTATCCCACGTTTCTGAAGGAATAGCGTCTCCTAAGGTAATTTCACCTCGCGTTTCGGAGCCCATATGTACCCGCATTCCTCCAACCCAGATATTGATGTTTCTATCGGGTTGTTTTTTAAACACAAAACTATGACCCATTCTAATTCCTAGCACATTAACCTTAGTGGCTTCTTCTAAAAGTTCGGGTTTATTCCATGTGAAATTTGCATCTACAGATATCCATACCGGACCAATACCTCCAGCACCCATCACTCCAAACCCTGTGGTTCTAAGTTTTTGATCTACCACCGACTTCATTTGAATTGGCGCAACCAAATTGACTTCGGTACTGGTGTTTCCAGCTCCAAACAGTCCGTACACATTTAAGAAAGGAAGCACCCATATATCTGGTCTAAAATTATAAGAAACAGAAGTATTGGTATTTTCTCCAAACTCAATAAAACCAACATCAGTTAAAGGTATGTCTTGGTTATCTGTTTTTAAACCAAGTTGCATATTATCAATGCTAATACCTTGGCGCATGGCTATCGTGTTAATCATCACTCCCAAGGGATAGGGTATATCAAAACCTTGTTTATATGCTCCAGCTCCCAAAATGGGTAATATGCGGTCGTATTTAATAGCTTTTAAACTATCGGTATATGCTTGATGTTTTGTTTTTATTTTTTTGCCAGAATACTGTTGCGCAGTTACCTCTGGTAAAGCAAAGAATACGACCAAGATTAACAGCACTAATACGCGGGTAATTTTCATTATTTTCATCTACTTAAATTATTTTGTCTCTTTCTTTTTATTCTTTCCAATTGGTATGTTAACCTTAACAAATAAAGACCTATTCTTTGTATCACTTACGTTTTTATAGACATCCACAAACCCAAAATAATACTTGACACCAACGCTCCAACCGGGACCATTTCTAAATTTATATCCTGTACCTATCAAGGCCCCAACATCTATCTTATTAATCAAATCACGATTGTATTCTTTCACCGTGGCATCTCTACCTTCAATGTCTGAGTTGAACTCTACCCAGCTTTTGTACATTAAACCGAATTGAGGACCTCCTTCCACATAAATATTAGTCTTATGCCTATACTTTGCGAGTACTGGAACTAAAAAATAATTTAGTTTTTGCGCGTATATTCCCTCTACTGGAGTGTCGTTTTCATCTTTGTAATAATCTGCTCCAATTGCAATCAAATCACTTTCTCGCAACCCGCTTATTCCTAAATCTGATTTAACTAAGACACCGGTATAGATATAAAAATTATTCTTGATTTTGAAATCAAAGTAAAAACCAAGATTAAAGCTCGATAACGGTTTTCCTGATTGGAAATTGGTGATATTAGACCAGTTATTTCCTCCTTCTAATCCAAATTCTAAATTAGGTGAGTTTAATTTATCTCCGAAAATTATAGAAATAAGAATTTGTGATTTTGCCGTAAAACCTAGAAATAATAGTCCAATTAGCACTAACGTTTTTTTCATGGATTGTTTTCGTTAAAAATACAAGTGTACAAATTATTGAATGATTAATTTCTCAAAATACTCGTTGTTGTTTGAGGTGTAGTTGATAAAATATAAACCTGATTTCAAATTCGAGACGTCAAATTGTTGCGTGCCTTTTTCAATTACTAACGTTCTAATTAAGCCCCCTGAAATGGATTGAATAAAGACCGTTGTACGTTCAGTCGAGGTTTGAATAAACAAATTATTACTGGCTGGGTTTGGGTATATTTTTAGTGCATCACTATTCCTTACCTCATTTACACCCACGTTGTTAATACTCACACATAATGAAGTATCCACACAGATTCCATCCGTAATTTTAACGGCATAATTTCCGTTTGATGCAGGTGTGTAACTACGTTGATTTCCTCCAGATATAGGGGCATAATTATCATCACAATCCAACCATCTATATGACAATCCCATCACAACGGCTGTTAGTGTTGACCCATTTACCGTTACCACTGAATTAATATTGGTAATGTCTAAAATTAGGGTAATCACACTATCACAACCCATAGCATTCGGGATTGTTTCGGTATATGTTCCGGAAGTAGCATAACTAGTTCCAGTACTAGAAATATACTCATCACATGCAGACGCTGTAATGGTGTTCGTAGTGCTTTGATTTACCGTTAAATTTATAGTAAACACACTATCACATGGAGTACCAGTACTAACCGTATCTGAATAGATTCCGGTACTTGTAAATACCTGCCCACTAGGTGACGTATACGAATCACAAACTGTTTCAATAAGCGTAGCATTATATGAATTTACGATCGTTAAATTAATAGTGATCAAGCTGTCGCACATTGCGGCATTTTGAAGCGTATCTATATACGTTCCTGAAATGGTATATACATGCCCTAAAGGGCTTGTGTAACTGCTGCAATTAGTTGTGGTTATAGAAGAACTAGTAGAGTTATTAATCGTGAGATTAATGGTAATTACACTGTCACATCCAATAGCATTCACAAGGGTTTCGTAATGTACTCCAGAGCTATTAATAACGCCACCACCTGGTGTGGTATAAGAATCACATGCAGTAGTGGTAATGGTACTGGATGAAGATTGAAGTGCAGTAAAATTTAACGTATACGCACTATCACACCCTGAAGGCAACACCAAAGTATCTGGATACGTACCTGAGGAAGTTAATATTTGATTCCCTAATGTAGTATAAGGCACACATCCTGAAATATTTGCAGTTCCACCTGTGAGATTTCCAGAGGTTAATGTTACTCCTGAAACCCAATTAGAAGAAGCGCCAGTAAGCGCAAAATTTGTAAGCGTTCCGTTATTGTTATTTCCTGAGTTATCATTTAAGGTGATTAATCCGGTATTAGTTCCTGATGCAGTACCTTGATTTGCTTTATAATATGCTTTTAGCGATGATGGAATCACACAAAACTCTGAGTTCATACTACCAAGAATTTGAGTTACTGTTCGTGCTACATTCCAAATCCGTACTTCGTCTATAGCTCCGTCAAATTTATTTATCCCATCTATACGTTGCCCAATCATCACATTTTGAGTTGTTCCAGTATTTGCAAGTACGGTTAAATTACCCGCTATATTTAGTGTTCCATCAATGTATAAGCTGTATTTATTGGTAGCAGAAGGGTTATAAACTGCGGCAACATGATGCCATACCCCATCATTTATAGCTAAATTTCCACTCAAACCGTTACCACCCACTTCAATTCTGATTGAGTTACTCCAAAGCAAATTCAAAGTGAACCTTCCTCCAGTAGTAAAAGAGCCGTAATCTACAATTACTTTTTGGCCAGTGCCTCCTGATGAAGAAGGTAGACTATTGGCTGTGGTTTTTACCCAAGCCTCGATAGTCCTCGCGCCAGTACCTGAAACTCCAGCGTAAGTGGTTTGTACAAAATCATTTGATCCATCAAAATCTAATGCGTTTTGCGCGTTTGTTTGACTTAGTGCAGCGAATGCTGCGATTACAAATAGTAGTGTCTTTTTCATACGTATTGTTCCAAAATTGAAAGAAAGAATGATCTATCTAAATGAAGACTACTACTCTACCTTTTTAATAAATAAAGTCGCATTATATCCTTCTTCATTATTGCTCACCATTTCACTAGGTCCATAATGACGCATTAACACATTGAATTTCCCGGTAGTATTCCCCTCTAAAATAGGAATATTGTTAGGCATTCCTTCACAACCAAAACGCACTGTATAAGTACCATCATCATTCTTCACTGGGTTCATTTCGCTAGAAATATTCGCAACATCGTTAAAAATACGACCGTTTGCATTGTAAACTGTTGCCGACCAAAACCAAAGATCTTGTGGATCAGTAAATGTCATTTCATAACAACCACCAGCTTCAAAATAGTCACTGGTTTGATAGATATTATCTTCCACCATAGCGCCTCCCCAGCCACCGGCACATCCTACATAGTTCATGTAGGCCGTTTGTCCGCTTTCAGAATTACTAAATGCCTTTGCTTGGTCATAGCCATCACTAAAATCTAGGTTACCTGCTTTATCAACAGCAAGAAAAGATTCCATATCCCATTCTTTCACCACGAAAGGTTTCGCGCTTCCAGCTTCAATAATTAGGTTTTTACGCGCATTATCCTCGAGCGCACGAACAATCACAAATGCATGCGTGGTTTTAGCGGTAATTTTATGTCTGCCCGAGCCATAAATCATGGGTTGAGTTTCGTGATTCTCATCCACTACTTGAAGAGAAACATATTGTTTGGTTTCAGGAATAGTAACGAAGACCTCATCACTTGACATATCTATCACAGATACAGAGTAATAGGTATCCCTATTCATTCTAACCACAAATTGTTCCTCCGGAACACTACTTGGTACGGGCATCTCAAAGAAGGTGTTAACCGCTCCTGCTTTTTTAAAGATTGCACCAAGACGCATATTTGTAAATGCCTGAGGGAAAGTTTCTTTGGTTACAATAGGAGGGGAAGTTTTTTCGACTGCCACAACTTCTTCACTTTGTGTTTCTGTATTCTCCGAATTACTTGTACAACTAGCCATTAAAATTATCAATGCAGTTGTTAATATTGATAGGTACGTATTTCTCATAATTTTACATTTACTGACTTTTACTACTTTCAAATTTACATAATCAATTTTATCCATCGTCAATAAATGAATTACGACTTGGTGGTTGACGAAACCAGTTTATTCACGGTATCTTCATGCTTAAATAAACGCTTTAATTTATCCCAAAAGTCACCACCCAAAACAAAGAAGCTGCTAATAAACACCAAATCAGCAATGACATAATACCAAATAGGAAAATTGTTGAGGCTAGCAAAATGACTACTTAAATAGGGAAACGCCCAGCCAACAATTAGTGGTGTAATAAATAAAATCAATCCTATTCTGTACCGGGTTAAACTAACTTGATCCGGAGGTAAAATGGGATGGATAAAATTGCCAACTTTAGATTTAATAAATTCATATCCTGATTTACCCATGATAGCAATCGCTATTACCATGAAAATCTCAGGAATTCCAATGGCAAGTGCTCCTGACAAGCCTGTTTTCCAAGCGGTTGATAAATCAGCGCTAGTAACAATAGGGATAAATAGCGGACTAATAAAGCCAATTACCATAACGCTAGTTCCTATAATCATTCGTGTTTTTGAAACTTCCTTCATGAAGCATTCTCCTTCTTTTTACGGATGAATTTTAAAATATACGTTACTGGAATAATGGACAAAAAAGCGAATGTCCAGATTCCAGGACCCATTACGGCAAAAGGAAAAGTAATTACGGATGCTATAGGTTCAGGTAATACTTTGTAGAATAAATCCAACTCTTCTTTCGCTGTAATTTGCTCAGAAGTTAACCCAATAGATTTTGCATAACGCCAATTGAAAGCGCCAATAAAACCGGCTAAAGCCAAAAAGATACTTTCCATTTGAAGGGCTAATGTCAATCCATCATATTCCATATCAAAACGCAAGAAGTACAAATAAATCATTAAGAAAATAACTTGTGTCAATGCTAATATGGCATGTAAGGGTGTACTTCTTTTAATATTTCCGAATAGGAGGTTAAACTGAATCCAGTAAATAATAATCAATATTAAACCGACTACAATAACGAGCAAACTCATGATGTGTTCACTAAATATTTCTTCGAGGGTATTGTATTCCAATAGTGGATCACCGGGTCTTGGAAGGATTAAGAAAGCTTGAAAAATAAGCAATGCAAAAAGTACATTAACCACGATCTTAACACTACTCAATAACCCAACACCACGTTCTAATTCTGCTAATGTTGGCTCTTTCTTCTTTTTCATTTGACCAAAGTATTAAAACAATTCCATTTGGCTTAACCGAATAGGGTTTTCCAATTCCAACAACTTTTTCTTCGCTGGCAATCCACCTGCGTACCCTACTAAATCTCCATTACTGCCAATAATTCTATGGCACGGAACAATTATAGAAATAGCGTTTGCCCCATTGGCAGAAGCTACGGCTCTTATGGCTTTTTCATTTTCTAAAGACTTTGATAACCCTAAATACGTTTCTGTTTTACCGTACGGGATTTGCATCAAGGCATTCCACACCTGTTTTTGAAAATCTGTACCTACCATTAATAAGGGGATCTCAAAACTGGTTCTTAATCCATCAAAATATTGAATTAATTGCTGTTCGGTTTCTTCTACTACTTCAGATATTCCTATTTCAAAATCAGAGTTTAGACCGTTCTTTATTCGTGAATCAATAGCCGAGCGCATTTTACGGTAACGCCAATCAGCCACACATAATTGGTTATTAAACGAACCTAAGATGAGCTCTCCTACTGGTGTTTTGATGTATTTGATTATGATTTTAGCCATAATCAATCAAAGTTTCGTTGATTAGGCATAGGTGGTTCTACGCCTATTTCTTTAAGCGTTTTAAATATATGTAATGCTATGGCACTATCCGTTTTTAGTGTATCAGAAAAAGACGTCCAGTACATTAATGCAAAACTGAGGTTACCTAAATCATCATACCCATAAAAATAAGTCTTGGGTGCTGGGTCTTTGTAAACAACTTCTTGATCGATAGCAATTCTATTAAACAATTCAATTATCTTTTCAGGGTCGGCATTTGGAGCGGTACGCATTAATATTTTACTTCTGCGATCACGGTTTGCCAAGGTCCAGTTTACCACTTTTTTGGAAATTAAATCTCCATTTGGAATAATAGCTTCTGAGCCTGAATAGGTACGGATATTACTAGAACGAACACCAATACTGGTTACAATTCCCATTTCTTGATCTACTTCAATAGTATCTCCAAGGTTGATAGGTCTTTCAAAAGCAAGAATTAACCCTGCAATGAAATTCAATACTACGTTTTGTAATCCGAATCCAATACCCACACCCAAAGCGCCAAATATGAAACCTAACTCACTCAAATCAAACCCAGCCGATGAAAAAGCAAGATAGAGACCTACGGCAATAACAAAAATTCTAAGTAACAAAGATATTGCGGGTGCCACACCTCTTGGAAGAGTTTGAATCATCCAATCATCTTGAAAAATGGCCGCTAAAAGTTTCGCAATTAACAGCGTGGTTACAAACAAGAAAATAAAGGCTAGAATACTTCCTAAAGAAATTCTCATTTCCCCAACTCGCCATCCAATTTCTAAGCTTTCATATACCCATTCCGTAATATTACTATAGATATCAAATCCTTTCAGGGTAAAGAATATCCATACAATTATACCAATCCATACTAATGCGGGCTGAAACCTTTTATTAGTGGCTTCTACCATAACAGACAATACGTGGTTATTTCTGGATTTCCGAATTTTAAAAATTAACACCAAAAAACTGGTAGTCACTTTTATAGCTAGAGACACTACCATACCAAGGACAATAGAGAACAATACTCCATACACCATCATACTTGCTAAGTTAACCATTCCTAGTACGTTAATTAAAACTGCAACGCCAAGAAACAACTCATAAATGGGTAACACATAACGAAATATTAAACCAATTTTTTTAAATTTATGTGCGTTCTGTAACACTGTTCTTCTACCTAAAAATATAGCAACCATCAAAATAGCGCTTTCTAAAATAAGTAGCCACCTAACGGTAGGTGATTTCGGAATGAAGTATACGTCTGTAATTTCAATGAAGTAAGCGACCAATAGCAACCATAAAAACACACGTATTTTTTTACTGGTTACTTTCGGATACAAAAAGATGGTGGCAAATAACACCATGAGTATTTGAGCCTCTCCAAATACGGGAATCACTGCTTCATAAAAATAGGCGGAGATTAATACGCCTACCGCTAATGTACTGGCTATTGGGTTATCAAAAATTATTTTTGTTTGCTGGTCTAACGTCTCTATTCCAGCACTTTCTATTACGCGCCATTGCCTGTTTAAAATTACTATCACTACAAGTAATAACAGCAAAAACAACATTTGAAAAATAGACGTTTCCCAATTAAGCGTTATAAATTTTTTCAATGCATCAACGTCTTTTTTTACCCCAATAATAAAGATGCTTTCTTTGTTCACAGAGTCCATTTGAGCAGAGTCTAGCGGAATGGTATCTACCGCAGAAGCAACCCAAATAGGATCACTATCTAAGACGAAATAATTTCTTTGAATTTGGCGTTCTACTCGGTTGATTTCTGAATTGGCCTCATCTACTACTAGTATTAATTCCGTCAATTTTTTTTGGACGGAAAAAACGCTATCCAATCGAACATGAGCAACATTAATTAAGGAGTTTAGCGTAAGAATCATGGTATCTAAACTAGCGAAAACATCTTCCGATTCATTATTTTCAGCTAAATCACCTTTGGTAATTGCCCATTTTTCTAATTCATCAACTAACTCATCATTTACTTCAGAAATATCATTTGTTCTATCGTTTAGAACCGTTTGCAACGATTTTAATTTAGACCTATAATTTTTCCAAGCTACTTTTCTAACGTTTAAGTCTCGTCTTGTTAAATCTGAAATTTGTGAATACAGAGAATCCCTGTTCACCATAATTTCAATATAAGCTGAATCTACTAGTGAATCTACCTCATGCGTTTGCATACTTGGCTGAAGAACTTTTTCTAAGCTTGAAATTCTACCTCGTAGCGTTTCTGTTTCGCTAGAAATTTGGTCAATAGAAATTATCTTATTTGATTTGGCACTATCTTGTTTTGGATTCGTTAGATCTTGCGAAAAACCAAACGTGGGGGACAGTAATAATAGTAATGCCGTAAAAAAAGCGGTAAACAATAGATTTCTTGCCATATAAAAGAAATTACGGATTTTCATAATCAAGTCACAAGATACTTATTTGCCTAGAACCTAAGATCTAAAAGCATCAAATTTTTCTCTCTTCCGTGCCATCCGCATAAATGGCAAACCTCTTGTTTTCTGAGCCATGGGTAGGATCAGGTCTATCCCAAGGCCAACCACCAAATTGGGTTTGCTGATAATCTGCAAAAGCTTGTTGAATTTCTTGTGAGGTATTCATTACAAATGGACCGTGTTGCGCAACAGGCTCATTAATTGGCTTTCCTTGAAGCAATAAAAAACAAGCCTCTTTTTGTCCGGATTTTAGTGTAATATCCTCTTCTGGCGCCAACGAAATCGCGTGGTCAACGCCTATTTTCTCGCCATCAATTACGACCTCATCACCCGAGTAAAAAAACAAAGTCCTATTTACATTTTTTTGGGCTTTGGGAAGAGCCCACTCTCCTTCTGGTTCCATTTTGATGGTCCAAACGCGCACGCCATTACTTGGGTTATTCGCCCATGAATTTGGCGTAGGTCTTGGTGCTTTTGTATCTAAGTAATCTCCTGCAATTACGGTAATTGTTGTGGATAGACCATTTACATCCTTAACCGTAGCCACCTGAACATCTTCTGCCCACAACATCGCGTAATGTGGCTCCACCATTTTATCCTTCTTAGGCAAGTTTAACCACACTTGAAAAATTTCTAACGGGTTTTCTTTATCCGGATGAATCAAAGGAAACATTTCTGAGTGTTGTACTCCTTTACCCGCAGTCATCCATTGCACATCTCCGTTACTAAACCTTCCGCTTGCCCCTAAGGAGTCAAAATGGTCAATAGTACCTTCTGTGGCTATGGTTATCGTTTCAAACCCTCTGTGCGGATGATAAGGGAATCCAGGGATTGTTTGTCCGTGATACATTCTCCAACCCTCTTTTAACGTAAAGTCCTCTCCAATTCTTCTTCCTTGAAGTGATTTAGCTTCCGGGCCTAAGTCTCCATTTCCAGCAGGGTACAAATCTCTATGATGGGCACAAAACAAAAATGGATCTTGTGTTTGCCATGGGAAACCTAACTTTTGAATACGTATGATACTTTTCATCTACTGGAATTTTGTTAAAAATAAGGATAATACCCGAGACGTCTATTCACTAACACGCTTTAAACGGGTTCTGATATCAGTGTAATATACGCCATATTAAAAGCAATATATCCTTTGATTTTTTTGGCTCTTGGGTTTGGGGTTTCATAACTCCAAGCAAAATAATTATCTGTTGGTGTTGCAGGCATCCAGTAAGAAGCTTCGCCTTTAATTGGGCAAGTACTTGTTCTATCTTCTGGAGTTAGATTGATAATCACATCCTCTTTCGGAATATAAAAAACGGGATCATAAACACCGGTTCCAACTTCCTTTACAATGATGGCATTAATGGTTTGAGCAATAACTTTATCTTCTATAGTTAGCGTTAATTTTCTTTGATACGCATCATAAACAGCGTAATGTCTTTTTTCTGCATCTCCCATATTTTCTATTTTTAATCAAAGATACAACCATCTATTTTTCAGGTTTTGTCGTATCAATTACATTTGAAAGCATTATTGAATATTTCGAAATAGCAACTTCCAGTTAAATTTGCTTTTGAAATATGAAAATCACGTTTCAACAATTCTGTACACGAACGGTACTTATTAGAGCCGTAAAAATAAGTCTTCTTGTTGGGTCGATTTTGAACCTTATTAACCAAGGAGATTTACTTTTTGCATTTGAATTTGATTTAATCAATTGGAGTAGAGTTTTACTTACCTATACCGTTCCCTTTTTAGTTTCCGGATACGCTATTGCTAGAACGAATAGTTTAGCTGGCGTATAAAATTTCCAAAAAAAAACGGCTACCTCCAAAAGGAGGTAGCCGTTTAAAATTTTTATAGAAAGTACTTATTCTATGATCAGTTTTTCCACATTTTCACCTTTTTCAGTTCTTACGTTTATCACGTAAATCCCTTTAGGAAGATTACTCACATTAACAGAAACTGTAGTTACGTTTGAAACCTCTGTGTAAACTACTTTACCAGTCATGTCATAAATAGTAATGCCTTGAACATTTCCTAATTTACTAGCTACAGTTACTACTGTGTTAGCTGGATTTGGAGAAATGCTAAATACATTGTTTACTTCGATATCGTTAACACTTACCGCATTGTAATCACCAATTTGCATAGCTTTCATAATACGTGGGTGAATATACCCTTGAATAGTATCAACAAAAGTTAACGCTTGCGCTTTCGACATAGTTGAATTAGTCAACAATGCATTAGAATGAATTGTTGCAGCATCAATAGTAATTCCTAAAGTGGCATAATACCCTTGTAAATTTTGAAGATCAGTTAAAGACCACCATTCCCAAGGAGCACCATTTCCATAATCAAAATCAATTGCAAATAAACCTTCTGCAGTAGCATCAACAACAACTGGGTCATTGATATTAATGGTTGGAATATTCGTAAATGACTGACCATATCTTGAACGTGCAGCAGTAGTATACGGATCTGAAAGTGTTGTATTCTTAAAAGAATCGTTTAATCCTAAAGCTACCGCTTTCGTGATAAACATGTTTGGACCATTTACATCTACAACGTTTTCACCTGTAGTTGGTACAATTACAGTTCCGGTATCAAAAGGAGCAAATGCATCTCTAAGTGCATGAATTGAAATCATTGGAGCTTCAATATTACCTTCTAACCAGCTAATATCAGCTAAAGCACCACCTGCATTAATACACGCTTGAATCTCTGTAGTTTCACCGTTATTAAAATACATGTTTAATAAACCATCATCACCTGCAATGTTACCAACAATAGCTTCATTAATGAAAGAAGCACCGGTAGCAGGATTCGAAAATTTAGGTAAAGCCATTTCAGCAGTTTTGTCTAATGTGTTATATGCTACAGCAACATAACCACCAGAACCTTGACCGTATAATGCAATACTGTTTGGATCAACATTATATGGGTTTGCACTATTTGCGTCTGCACGTGTTACTCTTACCACTTGCTTCATATCATGAATAGCACGATAAACCGCGTTCAATAAAGTAGCTCTACGAATAATTTCACCTGTTGCACCTGTAGCAACTGGATTCCATCCGTGACGGTAATTTGCAGCAATTGCTACGTACCCTCTTTTTGCCCATTGCTTACATAACTCTACCGCTACTGAATCAGCTTTAGACCCAGCAGGTCCGCCATTCACACCAGTAGGAAGAAAGTTTCCTGTATGTGCATAGATAATTACCGGTCTAGCCGACATTGTATCTACCGACATATCTGGATAGTAAACATCCATTTTCAGGTCACTTACTTTTACCATTGTGCTAGAATCTAACGAAAATGGCATGTAATGAGATGTTGGAATAGTACCACCTGTTTGGTAAGCCGTTTTTAAAGTGGTCATTTCCGCAATAATCCCAGCTTGATTAGCGCCTAAGTATGCCGGGCTTAATAGTTGGGTGTTTTTCATATAGTCAACGTTGGTACCATAGGTAACATCCGTTGCCACTACAATTTCAGCGTCAGTAAAAATCTCATCCATATAACGCATTTGTGCGTTAGTTTGAATGGAAGCTCCTACTAAGCCCATCGTAATTCCTCCTAAAAGTAATAGTCTTTTCATATTCTTCTTATTTAGTTATTATTTGATTTTGGTTATTATTATTTAATTTCAAATTGTGCTGAGATGTACGCTAAACGCCCAACTCTTGGACCGCCATACACTTGATACACTTTATTGTTTAAAAGGTTTGAAGCCCCTAATTTGATCGTGGTATGCCATTTTTTAATCTTCGCATTTACCTGAGCATCAACTAAATCATACGTAGGTAAGAACCCCGTAAATTGTGGCGATCCTTCAAATATAAAACCTTGAATCCATTTATAGTTAACTCCAAATCCAAATTTAACAGATTTAAAATTCTTAAAAGCTAAATCACGTCCAGTAAAACCTAAGTTATATTTATGTTCTGGCGTGTTGTAAGCTGGAATAATTGGATCGTCTTCACCCGATTGTAATTTGTTCCATGAGTAGTTTCCATTAAAGGCAAAATTCTTTGCGAAAAAATAATTTGCACCTAAAGAAACACCCTGAGTAGTTACCTGACCGGCAGCATTTGCAGCTAATCTATATACTTGCGCATCGCTGATAAAGTTGAATACATCAAACTCTGCATCGATACCAATTACATACCCAATAAAATCGTCATACCAACTGTTGTATGCTGACATATCCAGATATACTTTATCGAATATTGTACCTCGATAACCAAACTCAATCGTTTTTACTTTCTCTGGACGGATAGGGTCCGTATTGAAATACACCAAGTCGCTGGTACTTAAAGAACTTGCATAATCTCTAATAGATGGAATAGTAATTAATGAATCATACCCATTCAGGTTTCCTAACAAAATAGCTCTACCCACATTGTAATATAAATATTGATCAGCCAAAGTTGGATTTCTTATTGCCGAAGAGAACGTAGCTCTTAAAGTGTGATTTTTGTTAATGGTATATACCATTGAAATGGCTGGAGAGAATAAGAAATCGAAATTTTGATTCTTATCCATTCTTATCGTAGCATTTAATTTCAATTTCTTAGATGCGACTCTTTTTTCTAACCCAACAAATACGCCAAATTCATTATTGGTAATACTCTCCGTTGAATCACTAAAAATGGTTCCTTGAGAGTTTGGTCTATACATTCTCACATTACCACCCACTATTACGTCAGAAAATTTAGGCGTGAATTTATATTCTCCTTGAACGTGGTATAAGGCAGATTTATCAAAGAATCGAGCTCCGTTTTCTGTAAAGGTTCTCGTAGTCACATCACTCAAAAGTGAATCATAGGCTGCAGTTCCAGGTTCAATTCGTGCGTTTCCTTTTCTAGGATCCGAATCAATATCATCTCTAGTCACCTGGTGCCAGCTTGATAATGAATCTAAATTGTTAATGAACCAAGGATCGTAATCATTGGCTGCCCATTCATCAATAGTTGATGAAAAATCATACGCTGGGTAATTCGGGTCACTTTCAATATCTCTTTTGTAAGTCGTACCCCAAAGTGTTTTGTATTGCTTAAACCATTCGGTATCGTCAACTGATTCTTCCTGCATTCTTAAAGCGGCAGTTACAATGTCATAAGAATCACCTGCATCTTCATTCGTAGCATACGCTCTGATAAACCATTTACCTTCTTTTTTAACCTCTAGTTTATTCTGCATAAACTGGATGTTTTTTAAGCTATACCTATTATCTCCTTGGTAAACCGTGGTCCCCGTAGAGTAAGCAAACGAATAATTAACGACTACAGAATCTGTTATTTTGTAAAAAAGTCCGGTGTTAAATTTTAAGTTGTTGGTGTTATAATCTGCAATATCAATTTCTTTATAACCCGTTCTAGCCATTGCTCCTAATCCTGGGTTTCCTAATTTACCAAAAGAAGACGTGTATTGTGCATCTAACTCTTCATCGCCATATACATTTACGGCATCGTAACCTCCAGGGTTTTCTGCTGACCAATCCGAACCATCAACGGCATCGTAATTCTCTGCTTCCCAATCATTAGCCTTCATGTAATACGCATTGATTTTATACGCAAATCTTCCAGGCTTTCCGTCTTTTGTTTTTACTACTTGTGCCCATCTAACGGCATATTCATTCATGTTTCGCTCACCGACTTTAACAGATGCGCTTAACCCCGGAAAGTAAAAAGGGTCTTTTGTTTCCATGGCAACTACACCATTAAATGCACCAGGTCCATAATATGCAGAACTTGCACCCGCAATAATATTTACCCGTTTTAAATCTAATTCAGAGGCGCCTAAAAAGTTTCCTAAAGAAAAATTTAATCCGGGAGACTGGTTATCAACACCATCAATTACTTGAAGAGAACGTACTGGAGATGTACTATTAAACCCTCTGGTGTTAATCACCTTTATTCCAATAGAAGCAGAGGTCATATCTACCCCTTTCATATTACCTAAACTTTCATAAAAATCACCCGATGGCGCTTCTTTAATGCCTGTAATATCCATACTTTCAACGGTAAGAGGAGATTCTTTTTGTTTGTCAGTAATTCTAGAATCTACAATTTCTACGGCCTCTAAAATCACGTCACTGGTTTTCATTTTAACCTTAATCTTTTCACCAGCACCCTTTACCGTAATTTCTTGCTTGTTGTAACCCATTGAATTAATCACCAATACAATTGGATAGGGGTTAGTTGTGGTTAACGTGAAGTTTCCGTCAATATCTGTGGTTATTCCAATAGTAGTTCCTTTAATAATTACGGATGCGCCAATAACTGTTTCACCCGACTCATTATCCACTATCTTACCAGTAATGGTGTTGGTTTGGTCTTGAGCTTGCGCTGAATTCGTTCCTATTAACCCCAATACTGGAAGAAAAATAAGTAACAAAATTTTTAAATAAGAGTATCCTTTAATCATTAATAAGCCCTTGATTTGGTATTTATTGATTCGCAAAATAGCTTTTTTTTTAAAAACACCTGAAGCTTTTACTAGGATTTATAAGTACTTGCGGGGTAATTAGTGTGTTAATTAACAAAGGTTCACTTTTATCCCAATATTAAAAGACCGTAATTTGTCCGAATTAAAAAGTAGAATGAGGCTTAAATACTATGTGTTTCATTCGCCATTCTTACTACATCTTATATTAAAAACACCGAAAACGTTCTATCATAAATGACCAATTCTCCAATAGCTAAAAAAGTAAACAAAGACCTTACAATCCACGACCACACTAGAGTTGACCCCTATTATTGGATGAACGATAGAGAAGATAAGGAAGTGATTGATTATCTTAATTCGGAAAATGATTACACTAAAAAAGTAATGAAACATACCGATGAGTTTCAAGAGAACTTGTTTCATGAAATGAAGAATAGAATTAAGGAAGATGACCAATCTGTACCTTATAAGTCAAACGGGTATTTTTATTACTCCAAATTTGAAAAAGGAAACGAATATTCTATCAATTGCAGAAAAAAGGACCATTTAGACACCGAAGAGTTGGTTATTCTTGACCAAAATGATCGTGCTAAAGGACATGATTTTTACGCTTTAGGCGGTTTATCAATTAGCGATGACAACAAAATTGTTGCTATTGGAGAAGACATTGTAAGTAGACGGATTTATCACATCTCTTTTAAAAATTTAGAAACGGGTGAAATGCTTTCTGACTTTTTAGAAAACACCACTGGAGGAGTCACTTGGGCAGCCGATAACAAAACGGTATTTTATTCTCAAAAAGATGATACCTTACGTTCGCATAAAATTTACCGACATGTTTTAGGCACTTCGCAAAAAGAGGATGTTTTAGTTTACCATGAAGAGGATGTTACGTTTAACACTTTTGTTTACCGTACGAAATCTAAAAAATTCATCATTATTGGTTCTGGAAGTTCTATTTCCACAGAATTCCAGTATGTAAATTCTGAAACGCCCACCGAAGCATTTACCATGTTTCAAAAAAGAGAAGATGATCACGAATATGGCGTAGCTCATTTTGGAGATTACTGGTACGTATCTACGAACTGGAACGCGAAGAATTACAAATTAATGAAAACGCCAATCGGCAAAACGGAAAAAGAGAATTGGACCGAAGTTATTGCACATAGAGAGGATGTTCTTTTAGAAGATTTAGAGATTTTCACGGATTATTTAGTGTTAGGTGAAAGACAAGATGGACTGACCAATTTGCGCATTATTCCTTGGGATGGTAGCGAAGAACATTACATCAAGTTTAACGACCCTGCTTACATGGTTTACAGTTCTGTGAACAGAGATTACGACACTAAGGTTTTACGTTACGGATACACCTCAATGACGACTCCTTCGAGCTTGTATGATTACAATATGGACAGCCGAGAGCAAGAGTTGTTAAAGCAGCAAGAGGTTATTGGCGGCTATGATTTGAGTAAATACGAGTCTAAACGATTTATGGCTGCCGCTCGCGATGGCAAGAAAGTGCCTATTTCTTTGGTGTACAAAAAGGATATGAAACGGCCGGAAGGAAACCCATTATTATTATACGCTTACGGTTCTTACGGACATTCGATTGACCCTGGGTTTAGCTCTACCCGTTTAACATTATTGGATAGAGGATTTGTTTTTGCAATTGCCCATATTAGAGGTAGTCAAACGCTAGGTCGTGCGTGGTATGATGACGGTAAAATGAGGAATAAAAAGAATACTTTTTACGATTTTATTGACTGTGCCGAATTTCTGATTGAAGAAAAATATACTACCCCAGAACATCTTTACGCTATGGGCGGAAGTGCAGGTGGTTTATTAATGGGTGCTATCATTAATTACCGTCCTGAGTTATGGAATGGTGTGGTAGCAGCAGTTCCTTTTGTTGATGTAGTTACCACTATGTTAGATGAAAGCATTCCGTTAACTACCGGTGAATTTGACGAATGGGGTAACCCAAAAGAAAAGGCCGCGTATGATTACATTTTATCGTATTCTCCGTATGATAATATTGAAACTAAAAACTATCCAAATATGTTAGTTACTGGTGGCTTACATGATTCTCAAGTACAGTATTGGGAACCGGCAAAATGGGTCGCTAAACTACGTGATTTGAAAACAGACGATAATAAATTACTTCTTAAAATCAATATGGAAGCCGGACACGGAGGGGCATCTGGACGTTTTGAAGGATTGAAAGAAACCGCTTTAGAGTATGCTTTTATATTTGACTTAGAAGGGATTACAGAATAGTATTTGGTAATATATTTTATTAAAAAGCCTAGTAGAATTTGATTTTCTACTAGGCTTTTTTTTTAATTGATTTCAATCCCCCTTAGCCTCCTCCTCCCAGGGGGAAGGGCTTTTGGGAATCATCCAATAAATTAAATCCCTGTAAGGCCTCTATCCGTTTACTCTAATACCACTCTTGCGGTATTGATTCCATTTTCAGAAATAACTTGAATTAAATATACGCCTTGACTTAATCCGTCTCTACGGATATTGAAATGTGATTTTCCGTTTGTTAACGTTCCATTGAAAATATTCTTTACCAGATTCCCAGTAATATCATACATCAAAATAGTTACCGGGCTGGCGGTGTTCAAATCCACATCTAAATTCACATTTTCACTGGCAGGATTTGGATAAATCGACATGGAAAGATGGGTGTTTTGCACATCAATTACGCTCAATGCGGTAGAATCAACTTTGAAATTCCAAATTTCTGAAAATGCGGTGTCCACGCCATTTAAAGTAGAAGTCACCTTCCAGTAATAGGTAATTCCATCGGTAAGATTGTTCATCATAAACTCCGTATCTACATCGTTAGATGAGGTAGAGATATAGCTTAATTGCTGCGTTACATAATTAGATGAACTGAAATTGGTATCCGTATCCATTTCAACCGTATAGTAATCAACAGCGCTTGTGGCGTTCCAATTTAACAATTGATTTACAGACACATTTGAAGCGTTGTTTTGCGGTGATCTCAGAATAATATCTTCCCTGTTTGTTCCCGTAATTCTAATGTCATCTACAAAAATATTATTGCCATCATTTGAATTATACTCAAACTTAAGACGTGTATTTTCTGTTAAAGAAATAGTTGAAACAGAAAAGGAATCTAATTTCCATTCTGTACTAGACGGGTTAGTATAAGCTCCCGACATTTCTGCGCGAGTAGCCATATTTAATCCTCCCGTTACGTAGCGTATTTTCCAAGTTAATCCACAATCTCCCGATACGTAAACACGTAAATAGTTGTTTGATTCGTTTGGTCTTGGAGCATAGGCATGTTTAAATGTAATAACTGCATCTGTTAAGTTACTTGCATCATAGGCTTCACTAATCACGCTAATTTTACCCGAGTTATTATAAGCTGTTGCTTTAATAGCGCTTTGGCCTGTTGACCCGCCATTATTTGCCAATACCCATCCGAAACTTGGAGGATAAAAATCAGTAAACCAATTTAGTTCGCTTAGGCTTGTGGCATTCTCAAATGACTCTATAAATGGCGCTGTATTTCCATTAGATTTTAGCACCGTTATGTAATTGTTTCTTACCGTTGTTGCCGTTTGATTATTCGAATCTTTTACGGTTAACTCCACCTTATATTGCCCTGGGGTGTTATAAGAAACTATAGGATCTTTCATGTTAGAAATACTTGGGTTTCCACCTTCAAATTTCCATGTGTATGTTTTTGGATTAAAGAAAGATAAATCTGAGAATGAAAGATTTTGTCCTACACATATCACATTACTATTTACCTCAAATTCTGCCTTACAAATACCCGGGTTTGTATTTAAAACTCCGGTATTGGTTAAGTTGCTAGCGGATGTTAGCTGAACCAATGTATTAAAGTTATTTAACGCATTTTGTATCCTTACTTTCTGTCCAATGCTATACATGTTTTGACAGTCGTTATAACTCATGTAATTTTCAATTTGATCTACTACATCCGTGTTATATACACTAGAACCAGAAGCATCGTTACTACATTGGTTAAAAGACTTATTACATGCTTGCGTAGAAAAATCTACTGGAGGAGTATCACATACTCTGTCTCCCGAAGATTGACACGAACTACCACATCCAGATTGAAAAGTATGCATCAAGTTTAAGCAGTGCCCAATTTCATGCGTTAATGTTCTATCACCACTTCCCGCAGTTCCTGTTCGTCCTACTCTATCATTTCTAATAACAATTCCGTAATTTGTCCAAGAACCGGTACCTGGAAACTGTGCGTAACCTAAAATAATACCGTTCACGCCACTACTTTCAATGTTGTTTACTACCCAAATATTGAAATATTGATTAGAAGGCCAATTACTAATAGATTTCACATTGTTACCTGCATCATACGAAGCATTTGGATTGTCTATTCTAACTACCCCATCGGTACAATTACCATCTGGGTCTATTTGAGCCAATCTAAATTCTACTTCTGAATCTGCTGCGAATGGCGCAAAAACAGCCCTAGTCAATAAGGTATCTGCGTTAGTTCTTCTAAAGTCCTCATTAATCATATCCATAGCACTTAAAATTTGCGCGTACGATATGTTTCCAATTCCGTTATCATGTAAAACATGAAATACTACCGGAATAATTTTCACTGCTCTAGCTCCTTCGGCTTGCGTAGATGGCCCGTCACTGAGCATCCAGTTTTGTTCTGCTACATTTTGAAAGGAAGGATCCTTTTCGAATTCTTTCTCTAAAAAATAATCTGTGCCGCAAACGGTATTTTGAGAAAAACCCGAAATTGCCATGGTGAAGGTCAAAAATGACCAAACTAAATACTTCATAAAATGGTGTGATAGATATTAGTGTATAATAAATTTTTGATGAATAGATTCACTTCCAATACGCATGTTTAACACATACATACCTGGAGTTAAATTTAACTCCGATAAATTAAATAAATGATTACCCTCAGAATAATAATTATCCGCTAATACGCGATTTGACTTACCTAATACATCGGTAATTATTAGCTGAACATTATCTCCTGTTGGCATAGTAAAAGATAAATACCCGTTATCTTTCATAGGATTTGGATATACTTTTAATTGGTATTTAGCCAATAAAATATCTTCGGTAGAAACCCCATTGGCAGCTACTGTAAAATTCCAAGTGCTACTCCAAGACTTGGCTTGACCTCCAATAATCAAACGTACTCTCCAGTAATATTTTTGTCCGTTTACCAATCCAGTAGGGGTAAACTCTGTGTCTAAACCATCTGTAATTGTAACGTAAGGATTGATACCCGTTTGTAAATTACCGGAAGTGAAACTTGGATCAGAATCTATTTGATACTCGTAAGATTCAACGCCACCGCCCATGGCTTTCCAGTAAATCACTTGATTACTTGGAACATTAGCCATTCCGTTTAAAGGATATTTTAATTGCGCCACATCTAAATACGGTCCATTGATACTAAAATCGTCAAAGTATAAGTTGTTGCCATTTTTGTTTTCGAAAACAAATTTGAATTGATTGGTTTGTGCTAATAAACTACTCGGAATAGTTACGGTATATGGTTTCCAATCTTGGTTCCCCGCGGGCGTATAATAGCTGGGTGTATTTGCCGCAATAGCCATAGAACTTCCGGTAGCCGACCATCTTGGGGCCCAAGTTTTTCCACAATCATTAGAGGCGTATAAAATCAGCTTAGACAAATCATTTGGTGCTGTTTGTGCATACGCTACTTTAAAAGAAACGCTCACACTTGAAAATAATCTCAAATCAAAAGTGGTTGATCTTAACTCATCTTTAGAGGTATTTGCATTTCCAAAATTTTCTATTCTTAAACATGGTGACGCTGAAAATCCGTTTACAGGATCTGCTACAAATTCATACGCATCCGCATTATCATTAACCCCGTACCAATTTTCATTATTCAATTGAGAAACGGTTGAAAAATCTTCTACAAATGGAGCGAAATTTCCTAACATTGGGTTTACCATAATATACCCCACTTTGGATTCCGCAACCGTATTGGTGGCGTTAGAGGCAGATAAATTCACATCAAAAACACCTGGTTGAGAATAAGTGATTTGTGGATGCCTCGTAGTTGAACTTCCTGTTTGTGCATTTTCAAAAGTCCAGTTCCAAGCTGAAGCATCATATTCACTCAAGTCGGTAAAATCAACCGTTTCATATTGGCAAATGGTCAACTTATTAGCCGAAAAATTCGCCAATGTTAATTGATTTACTCCAGTAGCTGTAAGATTTGCGGGAGTAGACAAGTTATTTCTTTGTGCAATAGCAGAGTTTAACGCTGAAATCATTCTAATTCCTTGCTTTTCCGTAAACATTACGGTGCAATCTGCGTAATCCATATGATTTTGAATCATATCTAACGAACCACACGATTGCGTGCTCGTATTACATGAAAATGTACCAACACAGTTTGGAGTATCTGAAACACCATCATCACTGTTACAATTAGCAGAAGAACCGGGGTTATTAGATGCTCCCCATGTGTGTGATAAGTTTAAATAATGCCCAATTTCGTGCGTTAACGTTCTTGCGTATACTGGATTTCCAGTACCAATACTCCCAACATATATCGATTTAATAATTACGCCATCTTTACTCGGAATACTATTGGCTCCAGATGGCGTTCTTGAATAAGCTAATACGGAACTTGGAATAGTGCTGTCCCAGTTTTTAATCACCCATATATTAAGATACATGCTTCTGTTCCAGTAATTAATTTTGGCAGATTCTCCTCCACTATTGGTTTTAGACGAATACACCCTATCAATACCATCAGTAGCATTTCCGTTTGGGTCTATTTTAGCCAACCTAAATTCAATACCCACATCACCAATTACATTTACAAAAGAAGCTACCACATCACTCAAATCAGCATTACCCTTGTTGTAATCCTCATTCATGATTCTCATTTGATCCATTATTTGCGCATCGCTAATATTCTCAGGGCCGTTTAAGTGAAGCACATGAAATACTACCGGAATAACCTTTATTGCTCTTGGCCCTCTATGACTTTCAGCCGCTAAAGCTTCCTGATTCATTTGTTCTCTTAAAGCTTCTATTTCGACTACTTTTTCTGGATGTTCATCCATGTAGCGTTGCTCCATTTCTACCTGACCACACCAGTTACCTTGTGCTTGAGCTGTTTGAAAGCTTAATGCCAAAATTGCAAATACCAGGAACAAAACGTTCCCTTTTAAATATCTCATAGCGTGTAGAAATTTAGATCGGCTAAAGTAGTGATTACATTACTATCCTGAAACTGTCATATGTCAGAGTACTAACATATTTAACACTTTCTTATTTTTCACCTTCTATAATTATCCATACTCAATGTATTATTATTGATAAACAATAAATAAATATTGTTTGTCAATAATAATACACATACATTTGTGTGTCACTTTTAAGACATCCGTTATGAAAACGCAAAAAGCACCTTTAAGTATTAAAATACTGCATTGGCTAACCAGTTTTGTTTTCTGGGTAATGACATTCTTTACCATTGTGATAGTTTTGGTCAACTTAGTTTTATTAACTAATATTTTCACTGAACCCATTCAATTACGCATAGAAATGCCCGTTCCAATTGAGGTTATTGAAGGGGGTGTTTTACATCTTGAATCTGCTGATTTACCGGTAAGAATTGAAGAAGCCTATGGAAAGCTCTATTTTGTAGACACCCCTATTTACATTACCCGAATAGTGGCCAAGCTAATGTTACTAGCTATTCTAATTGGCTGGTTTATTACGTGGAAATTTCGAAAATTCACCCGTAATTTGCGCCATGGGTTGTTGTTTGAAATAGATAACATCAATAATCTAAAGCATGCCGCCTACGGACTTGCGGGTTTATTTGTATTCTCACGGGTATATATGGGCATCCTCAAATCCATGTTAGAAAAACAACTGGATTTTGAATCCATCATTATAGGTGGAGAAGCTTATAATACCGATTCAATTATTCTATTTGCTTTACTATTGTGGGTACTCGCCCATGTGTTTGTAAAGGGAATTGAAATGAAAGAAGAACAAGAACTCACGATATAATGGCTATCGTTGTAAACTTAGATGTAATGCTTGCGAAGCGCAAGATGAGTCTCACGGAACTTTCAGAAAAAGTAGGAATTACCATGGCAAATTTGTCTATCCTTAAAAAAGGTAAAGCTAAGGCGGTCCGGTTTTCTACTCTTGAAGCCATTTGCGAAGTTTTAGAATGCCAACCAGGCGATATTTTGGAGTTTCAGAAAGGATGATTATTTTATTGATCCGTTGAGGCGAACGCCCGTTCCCCTCAACGGATCAAACCGACTTAACGAATTTCCTAATTCAACAGATTACCATTTAACTGTTCAAATTACCGATTTATTTTAAATCTCTTAGCGAAAACAAACAGTCAGTAAAATTGCCTGAATTTTCAATAATTCTTAAATATTTTTCCGCTACTTCGGTAGGAGATGTTAATTCGTTATTGGCTTTTAGCGCAACAAAGTGCGCATGTTTAGAGAAGTCAGACTCATTAGAGCCTCTAATTTCAGCCTGCATTGCGGTATCCACCACACCAGGCGCGATTGAATAAACCTTAACTGGATTTTCCACTCGTTTTTGTTCTTCAAACGTGGTTAAGCTCAATAAATCAACCGCGGCTTTTGACCCACAATAGGGAGCCCATCCTTCAATGGCATTTTTGCCTGCACCAGAACTTACATTCAAAATGATTTTCTCTGTTTTTAGGTCTGCGTAGCTAGAAATGAAATTATTCATCAAAATAGCCGGTGCGGTTACATTCACCGCAAACAAATTGGCAATAGCGTTATTATCTGATTTCCCAATAGGTTTGATATCTCCCAATTGACCGGCATTATTTATCAAAACAATTCTATCTGCTTTATCTAATATCGGAAAATCAAAGGCGCTAACCTCATCCATATTTCCTAGATTTATACTGCTATGCTGGTAATTTGAATGGGTAAATTTTTCTCGTCTAGATATCCCGTACACAAAAGTGTTTTCTTGTTGTAATAGTTGTTCAACTAATGCGAAACCAATTCCGCTACTTGTTCCTGTGATGAAATAATAATTCATAAAATCGATTCTAATAAAACGCCAATGCTAAAAAGTCAACATTGGCGAAATTATAAATTGTAGTCCGATTAAGGTGGTCTAAAACTTAATTATGTACATCAAGTTCGGAATAAGTGATAATTGATAATACTCTTCAATCTTTTGCTTATCCGAATTGTAATATCGACCTACCGCTGCTTGGTTATTGGTTACATTTTGAATATCTAATTTCACCTCATGGGTTACTTTTTTCCGATTCACTCTATACGTTACTCCTAGGTTCATAAAGAAAACATCATCTCCCTTCGCTCCAAAAGCATTGTCAGTATCAAACACGGTTTCCTCATCAATAATTGATTGCTCTAAATTAATTGGAGTGTACCTGTTCCCTCCCAATAATGAGGCTTTAATATTAACAGCCAAGGTCTTATTATTCTTTTCTGACCTTAACTGAAACTCTTTACCAAATACTACGTTACCTGCATAATTGGCGTTGAAACGACTATCTCTTTCTACTCCATCTAAGGCGGTATATTTTGATTGATATAACGAAGTGGTTAGCATGTAATAGTACTGTTTATGAAAATAGCGTTCTAAGGTTAGTTCAAGTCCATAATTGGTTCCCGTACCCTCACTTACCAATGGCGTATTGATGTAGCTACTGGATTGGTTAAGCATTGAAAACGCACTGTTGATATCGTTTTCTACTGGAACATCATATAAATGTTGGTAATACACTTCTGACTTAAAGCTCAAATAATCATTGAATTGATGTCCGAAGCCAGCCACTAAATGCACTGATTTGGTTAATTCTAAATCTTGATTTTGATAAGCTCCATCTGCGCCTTCTACATTTGCCATGTACACCGAAATACTTTCTATCTTACTGTGTAACCCTGCTCCGAAAGACAAAGTTTGTTTCTTATTTACATTGAAATTCAGTCCTAAACGTGGCTCAAAAGAAGCGTTATTATTCAGTAATAATTGCGTGTAATGTAAGCCACTTACTACGGATAAATCTTTTGTTACTCTGTGTTTCCATGTCCCGTATCCTTGAATCATACTGGTTTTTCCAGAAGCCTTGACATAATCAATTGGCACGGTATTATCCTCATTTAAAGAAGAGTGCATATTGTACTTCATATGTGAGTAAATAATGCCTGTATTAATAGTGTTTCTGCGATCTAATTTATGATTGTAAGAAGTAGAGGCACGCATGGTTGTATTACTAAAGTTTTGCGTGTAATAATCCCAATATTGACCGGTGGCTTCATCTACACTTTCATCAAAAAGTTTATTACTCGTACCTGAAATGGAAACATAAGAATGAATATAGCTGTTGTTACTCAACATAAAATTGTGGTTTACGCCAATTACACCCAATGCATCTTGCACATCTGCTCTTCCGGTAACTTTTACGGTGTCGTTTATTTCTGATTCTTGCGTTTCTGAAATACTACTCTTCCCTCCCAATCCGAATATGGAAAAATTACCATATGACTTGGTTGGAAGGTTCACTTTAAAAGATGCGTCTTGATATTTTGGAATTCCACCAAAATCTAAAATTCCGGCACGGTCCATTAATTCGAGTGTAGAATAGCGGTAATTCACCAAGTAAGAACCCTCGTAGTTTTTATTAAAAGGACCTTCTAAAGTCACATCGGTTCCTAATACGCCAATAGAAAAAGACTGCTCTGCTTTTTGATTATTACCCGTTCTAAATTTAGTGTCAAATACGCCCGACAAAGCATTCCCATATTCCGGAGCGAAAGCACCTGAAAAGAAATCGGAATTAGACAACATAGTAGCGTTTAACGTGTTTACGGGTCCACCTGTAGAACCTTCATTGGCAAAGTGATTCGGGTTTGGGATTTCAATTCCTTCTAATCGCCATAGAATTCCACGGGGTGAATTTCCACGAACCACAATGTCATTACTACCTGATGCATCGCCTACTACGCCAGCAAAAGCAGACACACTTCGCGCGGGGTCATTCAAAGAACCTGCATATCTTCCTGTTTCTTCTACCGTCACCGATTTTGCACTTACGCTAGCCATTTCGTTAATGATTTCCCCATTTTCACGAGTTGCAGTAATCACCACTTGATCCAACATTTCAAATGATTCTATTAATTCAATATGTAAGACTGTTTCTTTAGCGGACTCAATAACAATATTTGACAAAGTTTGGCCCTCGTATCCCAATGCAGAAATTTGAATACTCCCTCTGCCTACGGGCACATTTTTTATGATGAAGTTTCCATCAATATCTGTACTGGAACCTTTTATAGGATTGCTATTCACAATAATTACACTTGCACCAATAATGGTTTGCTTCGTTTCTTTGTCTATTATTTTACCTCGCACAGTTTGTGTGATATCTTGAGTAAATGCTAAAAATGGGATGGTAAATACTATCCATAGTAATGCTGCGATTCTGATTTTCATAGTTTATTTTTTTGGTATGATTGATTTTGTTTGGTTAAGCTTTTTGCCTTAGAAAGAAATACGGATTCCACCTTTAGCACCGACCCACATTTGTAGTTGGTAACCTTCGTAACTATCCGTATAAAAAGGATTTACCGCTATATTAGTGGTGAATTCACCGGTGTTTTCGTAGCCCAATTCTGAAACGTGCGCATTAAACGATGGGCCTACTATTACAGACAGGTGTTTGTTAAGGTTTAGGTCAAAAGTAAGATCCGCTCTATTCAATAAATTCACTTTCCAGTCAAACTTATCTAATTCATTGATATGATTTACCGTTAAGTCTGCACTGATAGAAAGCCATTTGGCCAGTTTGAGTTTTGAACCAAACCCAATTCCAAATCCAAAAGTATTGGTGGTTTCTGGCTGAAATCCTGCGGTGTATATATTGTAAAATTGATCCGTACCCGATTTGATTGCTGTATTAGCATACATCACTTCGTTACCAAAAAACTCTACCGCATGATATCCGTTTTTAACGATATTAATCAACCCAATCGAAACTCCCGTAGAACTATCAGCTACATTGATTAAACCAAGTTGAAAACCTTGAAGAAAATAACTAGAGTTAACGAGCCCAATTTGGGCGCCATATGTTGATTTCAACGATTGATTAAAAATCCCAGATATTTGAACTCCTGTAATACTATCCGTAGCTAAATTATGGATTCCCGCTATTTGGGCTCCTTCTGTTTTTCCATAAACCACATTACTGATACCTGAGATTTGAGCACCAATTAATCGTTCGTTTGTTAGGTTATGAATACCTGCAACCTGTGCACCTGTAGTGCTTTTAGGAGAAATATTGGTTATACCGGCAAATTGTAACCCGTATAAAGTATCCGTAATTACATTCGCAATACCAGCAACTTGAACGCCTAATACGGGACCATCTACTACATTAGTGATTCCTGCAATTTGACACCCAACAACATCTCCATTAATAACATTTACAAGGCCTCCTAATTCAAAGCCCGTTAAACCGCCATTCACACCATATAGGATATTGAATGATACGTTGTTTGAAATGTTTTTTGACTCTGGGCCATTACTTCCCAATGGGTAACCAAATGTTATTTGTGCCGGTGTAGTTTTAGTAGTGTCTGCATCTTGTGCAAATACAGATGAAAATGTGGAAAGAAGTAAACCGATAAATAAGCTATTTGCTGTTTTCATAATTTGTAGTTTTTGTTTGAACTACTTTGAAAACAACTCAGCTTTTAAATACCCCTAGTCGGATTTCAAAAAAAATAATTTTTTTTTCTAGAAACAAAATAACCTTCAAAAAATGCACGTAGAACATTCTGATATATTTCCTAAATTCGCGGGATAATAGATACCTATTTTATCATGAAAAAACTATCCATCATAACGCTATTAGCATTAACAATAGTTGCTTGTTCTCCAAAAGTTTTAACTACCCCTAGTCAAGCGGATGTTGACCGTGTTTCCGCTATGTACCCTACCTACACTTTAGCCGAATTAAATGAAGGAAAAGCACTGTATCTGGCAAAATGTAGCACGTGTCATGGTATAAAAAACCCGCAATCAAAAACGGCAGAACAGTGGAAATCAATTGTACCTAAGATGACCAAAAAAGCGAACAAAAAGGAAGTTAATATTGATCCAAAAACGCAGGAAGCTATTTTGAAATTTGTCACCACAATGTGCACACCACCGCCATCAAAATAAAGATTAAACGTACTTAAAAAGAAAATCTTAAACCCAACTTTCCCCCTACCCAAGATTGTAATTGGGTTTGGTTTATAACCTCTTTGTAAAACGGGTCAACCGCAATATTGGTAATAAAGGTTCCGGTTTCTGTGTAGCCTAATTGCGAAACGTGAAAGTTAAAAGCAGGACCCGCAACTAATGAAAATTTACCTAAGTTAAAATCAAGCGTTATATCTAACCGATTTAGTAAATTCAAGGCCGGATCATACACTTCTGTATTCTCTAATTCGTTGATATAATTAGCGGTTAAGTCAAAACTAATAGATAACCATTTCCAGGTATTTATTTTTGCTCCGAAACCCATACCAACACCAAAAATATGTGGCTCAAAAACATTTATTCCAACAGTATATGTCGTGTAAAAATAATCCATTCCCGTTTTAAATGCCACGTTAGCGTTAAGCACTTCGTTACTAAAAACCGCGATAGGGTGATACCCATTCCTTACGTAGTTAAAAAGCCCAATAGATGCCCCTTTTGCGGTATCTGAAACATTTATGAGTCCTATTTGCAGGCCGTTGTTTTGATACGCATAATTCACCAAAGCAATTTGAACCCCATTCATTTTCCCATAGGTGGAATTTCTAATTCCCGCTACCTGAAGCCCTGTTAAATCGTTATTACTCCTATTGTAAATCCCTGCAACTTGCATCCCTATCAAAGTGTCCTTTTGCAAGTTTGTTATTCCTCCTACTTGAAGTCCAATAAACTTACTTTTATTGTGATTTAGTATGCCACCAACTTGCATTCCGGTCACTGTACCTCCTATGATATTAGAAATACCTGCCACCTGAAAACCTTTAACCTTTCCAGTCACTATATTCGTCAATCCTGCAATGTGCATTCCCCAAACATTGGTTTTAACAATATTAAAAAGACCACCAATCTCCACACCTTCAACGCCCCCGTTATAACCTCCTAGTACATTAAATGAAAACCGATTATCAATAACCCCACTCGCACCCGAATTGGTTCCAATCAAAGGCACGAACGACACTTGTCCCATTCTTTTTTCTCTAACATTTTGAAGGTTATCCGCAATTATCAATCCCCATTGGGGCACCAATTTTGGGACAATCGTAGGATCTTCTGCAATTTTAATATTGGTGTTAGATTTGGTTATTACTCCAATACTGGACCTTAAAGGAACAAGCAAAATTTCTACGTTATTCTCCGTTCGTACATTAACCGGAAGTATCACATCTTTAAATCCGGATTTAGCAATAGTGAAGTTTTTTTCTGTACCGGAGACAATGGTAATTTCAAAATTACCTAAGCTATCACTCAGCACATTTACGCGAGAGGTAATTTCATATATACTCGCATCTTTCACTGGTGCTTTAGTTCGGGTATCTAAAACTTGTCCTTTAAAAACTATTGAAGTAGGATTGTCTTTATCCAATTTTCGCTCTGATTTCTTACTCCGAACAAGCACAATATAATCACCTAAGGCTTTAGCTTGAATTCTCTTATCAAATAACTCTGAAATGACTTTTTTAAGGGTTCCACTCGAGGCGTAAGTCACCATGCTATCTGCATTAATAAGGCGTGTATTGTAGGAGAATTTCAAACCCAACTGTGTTTCAATTTGATTGAAAACAACTCTAATCGGCTCCTTTTCTACCTTCACCTTAACGTAGAAACTGCTACCAGTCTGTGCATTGAGTTGGATAGAAACGAAAAGAAAAAACAAGAAACTAATTCTCTTCACAGCTCAACCCTTTTAAAACATATTGCTTACCCGTTTGCGTTAACTCTAACTCAAATGTGGTAGATATTACCGACATAATTTGGTCTATTTCTGCATTTTGAAAATTAGCAGTTAGCAAACATTGTTTTGATTGTTCCTCTGTAAAAGTGATTTCCACATCATAAACCACTTCCAGTATTTTAGCTACTTTACGCAATGCAATACCATCAAATATTAGCTCTTTATTTATCCAGTACATATCTAAATTACTCGAAGAACCTTTATCACTAACTTCTAATTCACCCGTTTCTTTATTGTAGACCACCTTGTCTCCCGCATGTAACTCTACCGATAAATACGCATTGGAAGAGTCGTTAGGTAGGTACTCAAAAAGCACCACTCCAGATTTCACGAATACGCGAACTAATTTATCTTCTGGTTCCGATTTAATATTGAATGACGTTCCTAAAACAGTAACTTTACTTTGATCAAGGTTAATAATGAAGGGTTTTGTTTCGTCACGTTCAATACTAAAAAACGCTTCTCCTTCTAACGAAATTTCTCGTTGGTCTTCGTTAAAATCTGCGCGGTATTTTATGCTTGATTTTTCGTTTAAAGTAATTACAGAGCCATCCACAAGAGTTTCAATTTTCACCTCGTTTTCTGCATACAACTCTGTGGAATCGATCGTTGAAAATGTTTTATAGAATGTAGATGCTGCTCCAATAATCACTAAAATTGCCGCAGCTAGTCGAAACCAAGAAGCGGCATAAAATGGCTTAGAATCTATTTTACCTGAAACCTTATTCCATGCTTTATCGGTATCAAAATTGTGCGCTTTCGCATTCTCTGATACTTCCCAAATTTGAATAATCTCATCAAATTTAGCTTGATTGTTATCCGATTCAGAAAGCCATAATTCTACCTTCTGAATGTCGTTAGTATCTAACTCATTCAGCAAATATGCCATTAACAGCTGGTCTATATGTTTCTCCTCGTGCATCATGAAGCCACCGTTAAGACAATTGAAAAAACAAAATCCCCTAGTCCGTCAATAAAATAAACCACTATTGCGAGGTGTAAGTAATCTTTTAGATCTACTCTCAAACTCTTCATTGCGCTACCCATATGGTTTTCAACCGTTTTTACAGATATGTTCAAATGGGCGGCAATTTCTTTATATTTCAATCCATCAAACCTGCTCATCTCAAAAATTCGCTTCCGTTGCGGAGGCATTTTCTGAATAGCTTCACTTACTTTTTCTTGCAAAGAATGGGTGTCTATTTCTTCCTCCATGGCCTCGCTAGCAATAATTTCACGCTCATTATGGGCTTTGAAATCTTCTCTAACAGAAATATGCTTTATCTGATTTAAACATGAGTTTCGCACCATAGAGAATAAGTATGGTTTAGGATTATTACCGATAACCAACGTTTTTCGATCTTCCCAAAGTTTTACGAAACATCCTTGTACTATTTCTTCCGCATCATCATTATCCTTCAAAAAACCGTACGCAAATCGGCACAAAGAACCATATTGATCTTTGAAAAAAGATTCAAATAACGATTTGTCGTTTAGTATATTTGATGTTGAATTACTCAATTATTAATTTAATTATTGATGGTAAATTGCTCAATATCTGATGACTTACCAAAAACTATTAATGTATCTCCGTTTTGAATAATAGTGGATGGGGAAGGTACTCCAAGCACATGTTTTTCAAATTTTTGTTCGCCATTTTCTTTCACCCCATTTTTATACTCCCGTTTAATGGTAACCACCGTAAGTTTAAATCGCTCTCTCAGAGAAAGCTCTTCTAGGCTACGGCCTAAAATACGATTTGGCGCTTTTATTTCTACAATTTCATATTCATCACGTAATTGTAACGAAGATAAGATACTTGGATTCAATAACCTTTCCGCGACCGAAATTCCCACTTCTTGCTCTGGAGAAAGGATTTCATTAAAGCCAATTTGCTCTAAAATCATGCGTTGTTGCGGACCGTTAGCACGAACAATAATTCTGTTTACTCCTAATTCCTTTAAATGAACAGCAGTTAGCAATAAGGCTTCAAAATCTTTTCCAATAGCCACTACTATCGCTTCAAAATCCTCAATATTTTGAGATTCTAACGCATGAAAGTTGGTCGTATTTAATTGAATAGCCTTGCGAACAACGCCCTTTATATTATCAATTTTCTTACTATCAATATCAATAGCTAAAACCTCCGAACCTCTTTCTGTAAGTGTTCTTGCTATTGCACTACCAAATTGACCTAAGCCAATTACAGCGTATTTATTTTTCTTAATACTGGAATCCATTACTTATTACTTATACATCAAATTAAAGCGAAAATGGCTTCCAAAATGGCGTAAATAGTGTTTTTTATGAAAAAAATAAAGTGAATGATTTCATCCTTAAATAGCGACTATCATCTGGGGCTATAATTCAAGAAATTTTATTTTATTTCAAGCAAAATTCGCAAAGAGAATATATCGCTAAGCATTTTGAGATTACCTTTGTGATAATGCATAAAGAAATCGTTTTTGTTACTGGAGGAACTGGCTTAATAGGCACGCACTTATTACTAAAACTAGCTAAAGAAGGGGCTTCCATTCGCGCGCTTAAACGTACCAATTCAGATTTAGAAACGGTAAAAAAAGTATTTTCATTTTACCAATCTGAAAGCCTTTTTGCTACTATTGAATGGGTTATTGGAGATATTACCGACATCCTTTCATTGGAAGAAGCAATGCAAGGAGTGAGTAAGGTTTACCACACGGCCGCATTGGTTTCTTTTGACCCAAAAGAAAAGCAAAAACTCTACAAAATTAACATTGAAGGCACTACGAACGTTGTAAATGCATGTCTTGAAAAAGGCATAAAAAAACTGTGTTACGTAAGTTCAACGGCTGCCGTAGGAAAATCTAAAGACGAAGGGATTATTGTGGAGTCCAACTCTTGGAATGAAGAAGAGGTTTCTTCTAGCTATGCTATCAGTAAACACTATGCCGAAAACGAAGTATGGCGTGGAGTTGCGGAAGGCTTACCTTCTGTTATGGTAAATCCTTGTGTAGTTATAGGACCTGGAGATTTAACACGTTCCAGCGGTACTTTATTTGGAACGATTAAAAAAGGATTAAAGTTTTATACTGGAGGTTCAAATGCGTTTGTAGATGTTAGAGATGTAGCTGACTCTATGTTTTTATTAATGGAAAGTGACATTGAATCCGAACGGTTTTTGCTAATTGGTGAAAACATGAGTTACAAAAATTTATTCACTAAAATTGCGCACTCATTAAGGGTGAAACCTCCGTCTATTTTAGTTAAAGGGATTTTGGTAGACCTTTCTTGGAGGCTTGAAAAAGTGCGCTCATTTATTACGCGAACAGCACCAGCTGTCACCTCAGAATCGGCTAAATCAGCCATTTCACATAATTCATTTAGCAATCAAAAGTTTGTTGATACTACCCATTTTCAATTTCACGACATGGATGAAGCAACAGAAAATGCCGGAAGATTTTATCTGAATAACTAATACCCATTATACGTTCCAATTTCTTTGAAAGACCCTAAAGGTGCCCCACATCTATAGTCCTAACTTATTAAGTATATTTAAACTTAGGTATTGTAACGCTAATTCGCTTAATTTGAGTTCAAGAGAATAGTCACTTACAATTCAATTAACATCTTTAAATGGGTTTTTCATGAAACACATACTCCTTACTCTCACCTTACTCTTTAATCTCTGCCTACTTTCAAGCTTGAGCGCTCAAGAAGACTCTTTATTAACGGAAGTAGAAGCCGCTATTTTAAAAGGTGATATTGAATTTGCCCAAGCCAATATCCCTCATTTAGATGTTACCAATGAATTCAGCACTATCCTAAATCTTATTGCTAGTAACGCTGATGTTTCTTACTCTCAATACTTAGGGTTTTTTCAACACATTATAGATTCTGAAAAAACAGATCTTGTTTTATTAAACACGTACATTCAAAACAATATTCAGGAACCCGAATCTAAGAGTCAAATAGACTATCCGTACGTTAGGATTAATTGGCTAATAATTAGCAATTTAGATGACGTTAGTGAAATTGAACTATCTACAAAAAGGCAGCAAAAATTAGAAGCATACATCGATCAGTTTAACCCAAATGACCGCGATGTTAAAAGGGCTAAAATTTTAGCTAACACGCATCATTTGGTAATGTTTCAAATTAAAAGAAACGCCAAAGATGGAATGATAAGTTGTTTGGAATCTGAAAAAATAGCTCGAGAAATTAAAGACACAAATCTAATTATCTGTTCTTTATATTTTTACGCTGATTTTTTAATATCCACAGGAGATTTAGATGAGTTTATTCGGGTAAGTGAAGAGTCTTTAGCATTAGATAATCAATATCAAACCCATAGTGACTATCACACCTCTACCCTATTCCATTTGATTAATGCGTATACGTACCAGGGAGATAAAGAAAAGGAGACCTTAAAACTGTTAATGGAGGTGTATAATAATCCCAAAAGCAAATTATTAAGTTACTCCTATTTTGCGGGCTACCTAGGTACAGTAACTATCCCGTCTCCAGAAAGTGATTATATTTTTAACCTGTTTGAGGTAACCGACTTAGATGGTTTTTCTAAGAATTTAATTTTGAAATCTAAGGAAGATTTAAATTTAAACGATTTATACTACGTCTATTTTGAAATCTCCAAGATGTATAACAGGCTAGGTCAAAACGAAAACGCGTATCATTACAGCGAGTCATCCATTAAGGTTATCCGGAGAATATACACCGAAGAATTAGCAGAATCATTGGCTAGTTACGAAACCAAACAACTTAAACAACAGCAAGAAATAGAGCTTGAAAAAGAACAAGAAAAAACCAAAATGTATTTCATCATAGCTATTCTGGGCGGGTTTTCTTTCTTATTGAGTATTTTCTATTTGGTTCTTCGTCAAAGTAAAGAACGAGAATTAGAGAAGAAAAACATTCAAATAACCAAACAGCGGGATGAGATTCAGAAGAAAGATTCAGAGAAAGCAATCCTATTAAAGGAGATTCACCATCGCGTAAAAAATAATTTTCAGATAGTTTCTAGTTTATTAGAGCTGCAAGCTTCATCCATAGAAGACGAAACTTTTAGGGCTATTGCTTTAGAGGGTAAAAACAGAATAAACGCTATGGCTCTTATTCATAAGAAATTATATCAGCACGATGATTTGAAAATGTTTTTTGATGAGTACATCAAGAAATTAGTGGGAGACATAACCAAAATTTATAACAAAGATGGGCATATTGAGCTCGTTATTTCGGTGCCACATATTTCATTTGACATTGACACGTCTATCCCTTTAGGTTTGATGGTTAACGAATTGGTTACTAATGCTCTTAAATACGGAATGACCAACAAGAATCCAACATTAGAGGTTTCTATTGAAAAATCAGAATCCGATTTTTATTTACTCCATGTTAGAGATAATGGAGATGGCTTACCAAGTGATTTTGACATTAATAAACTACAAAGCTTGGGCCTTCAGTTAGTTACCGGATTAGCTAAACAGTTACACGGAAAACTGACTTTTCGTTCAGAAAATGGATGTCACTTTTTTGTGTCCTTCAAAGATATCCATGTAATGAATTTCGATAACTAAGGATCTAGATTTTCGAGAATGATTTTCGCTGAGCCAACTTAATCCGTTGACTCCATTTCTTCTCGGCCTCTTAATTCACTTTCTAACGTAATTCCGCTTTTTACGACTACAATTATTCCATCAGATAAACCTACTTGGATTTCTGTACGATTAAATACTTGCGGCTTCGTTTGTACATATACAAAAGCGGAGTCACCTACATACTCCACCAAACTTTCTTTTAAAACCATGGTAGAGTCAGCCTTATCCAATACAATAGAAGCATTGGCACTATACCCACTTCGAATAAAATTAGCCGCTAAATCTTCTGGATTAATTTTGGCTTTAATCTCAAATTGAATTGCTCCGTTTTCTTCAACCCCTTTTGGAGCGATGTACTCTAAAACTGCACCTAAAGTTAAATCCTGTAAGGCGCCAATAGTTAAAATTAAATCCATTCCTTCCGTCACTTTACCCACTTCCGACTCATCCAATTTCCCTAGAAAAATCATGTCTGTCATATCTGCAACCGATGCAATAGTAGTACCCTCGTTAAACGTGTTTGATTCAATAACTTGATTACCTTCTTTTACGGGAACATCTAGCACCATACCTGATATCGTGCTTTTAATCAATGTATTTGAAGCCGATTTACTTGATTTACTTACCCCTTCTCTAATAATTTGAAGATTATCATTTGCGGCACCCACTTCTAGTTCAGCACTTTTTAAACGCAATTGAAACACTTGGAATTCGGCTTTTGAAATAACGCCATCCACATGTAATTTTTCATTCCGGTTATAGTCAATTTTCGTGTTATCTAAATCAATAGTAGCTCGTTGAACCCTGTTTTCTGCATTGTTTAGATTCACCATATTTGGAATGATTTTTACCCGTGCAATAATATCACCCTTCTTAATCATTGACCCCGCCTCTACGTACACTTTATCAATAATACCAGACACCACAGGCTTAATCAGAATCTCTTTTCTTGGAACCACTGAACCTGTAGCTACTGTTTTTTTAAGCACTTCACTTTCAAAAGGCATTTCTACTTTATAGGTCACTTTTGGTGCTTCATTTTTCATGTATAAATAATACATGGTATACCCGAACACGCCTAAAATGGCTACAAAAATTCCTAATCTTATTGCTAATTTCATTTCAATATATTTATTCTGTTCTTAATGCTTCAATTGGTTTAATCTTTACTGCCCTTAACGATGGAATTATACCTGCCAATACTCCGGATAAAATCAAAATTCCAAACGCAGCAAGGACTACGGAGAATTGTACTTCAGGATTTGAAAAATAATCGTGTTGAATATATGGCCCGGCAAATTCTAATAACCAAACGCCAATAATAATTCCTATTATTCCACTTATCAGGGTTAAAATCATGGACTCTAAAACTATTTGAACTACAATGTTTATAGGTGTCGCACCAAGCGCTCTACGCACACCAATTTCTTGGGTTCTTTCTCTAATAATAATGAGCATAATATTAGAAATTCCAATTACTCCAGCTAATAAAGTCAATACGCCAACAAACCAGGAAAGCGCCTGAATTCCGCCAAAAATCATGTTGAATTTATCTACTTCTTTCTCCATATTCCACCCGCCAATTGCGCGAGGATCATTTGGGTGAACGTTGTGTCGTTGTTTTAATATGGCTTTAGCTTCATCTTCTACCACACTCACTTTGATTCCTTTTTTACTGGTCATTACGTACCAATGCACCATATTACCTTGATTAAAGGCTTTTTGAAAAGTAGTAAACGGAATATAAATAGATCGGTCTTCGTCTTCTGAATCATCTCCTTTTAAACCCGAATGAAACGTACCCACTACTTGAAAATACACGCCATTAATTTTGATGTATTTACCTATGGGTTCTTCCTCTGGAAATAAGGTTGCCTCAGTAATTTTTCCAATCACACAGACTTTACGGTCCTCGGCCATATCTCTATCATTCAAGAAACGACCTGTTTGCATTTTAAGCAATTTAATATGTTGGACTTCAGGTGCAAAACCGTTAATTTCAAATGCGCCTGTACGACTCTTATATGTCACATTATTGGCGCCTCTCCAACCTCCAAGCTGTAAACCTGGTGATAATAAATCAAGCGCAGGGATTTCTCGTAGAGCTTCCGTATCATCATTATCTAAACGAACCCATCTTCCTTTTTTAAATCCCTTGTAAGGTATTGAAGTCGATTGTGACCAAACGAAAACGCTATTAGCTACCTTGCCTGCAAAATCTTTTGAAACCCCGTTCTTTAATCCTGAACCCGCTCCCAACATTACAATTAGCATAATAATACCCCAAACCACTCCAAAAGCAGTCAGTGCACTTCGCAATTTGTTCTTGCTTAACGTTTGGTATATCTCAGACCATCTATCTACATCAAACATTGGCTATTCGTCTCTAAGTGCTACAATGGGTTTTACTTTGGCTGCTTGAAGAGCCGGAATTAATCCTGCAATACTACCTGCAACCACTAATACTAAAGTAGAAGTTAATGCTACGGTAAAATCAACACCTGGGTTCATAAATGTACCGGGTTCACTGGCTAAAGTAGAAATATATTCCAACGAAAAAACGCCCAATACCAATCCTGTATAACCCGCAATGGTAGTAATAACAACTGCCTCCAATAGTATCATTGAAACTACCGAACCTGGTGTAGCGCCTAAAGCCTTTCGTATCCCAATTTCTTTGGTTCTTTCTTTAACGGTAATCATCATTATGTTGCTAATCCCAACCACTCCAGCAATAATGGTCATCACTCCAATAATCCATACGAAAGCATTAATTCCGGTAAAAATTCCAGTAAACATTTTGTATTCCTCCGCATTATTTCGCGCGTACATCGCTTTAGAATCACTTGGGTCAAAAACCAGTTTATCCGATAACATTTGGGTGGTTTCTTCTACAATTTGGGTTACTCTATCTTGGGGAGTCGTTCCGGTAGTGAACATCACTTGATCCAGGTTAGGCTTCCCTCCAAACACTTGTTGCGCAGTAGACACTGGTATATATACCATCTTATTCTCCCATCTGCTACCTTCATCATTAAACGTTCCAATAACTTTAAATGGCACTTTCCACATGGAGAAATATTTACCAATAGGGTCTTCATTTCCAAAAAGTTCAACTACCACATCTTGTCCAATAATAGCCACTTTCGTTTTTTCTCTTACATCGGTATTATTCAAAAACCGACCGGTAATCATAATCGTATTTTCTAATACCTGATGATCTGGATGAACCCCACGATACGGGAAATTACCCGTTTTTTCTTTGTAATCCATTTGAGCGCCCCAACCACCATCTCTACCAGTAATATGGTCAATATCTTCAAACGAATTTTTAATTAAATCAAAATCCTCATTCGTTAACTGAATACGTCTATTTGGTTTCATTCCTTTATACGCCATTGACGTATTTCCAGTACGAATCCACACACTATTAATAGCATCATCTTTAAACTCCGCCTCAAAACCATTACGTAAACCCTGACCTGCTCCAAGTAAAATAATGAGCATGAAAATACCCCACGATACCGAGAACGCGGTGAGGAAAGTGCGCAACTTATTGGCCTTTACCACATCAAATATTTCTTGCCATTTTTCTATATCAAACATTGACTTCTTTCTGACTTGATTGTTTAAGATATTACTTCTCCGGCTTTATTCACCGTCATTACTTCACCATCTTTTAATACAATATTTCGATCCGTAGCATCGGCAATATCTTTCTCGTGGGTGACAATTATTATGGTAATTCCTTCTTGATTTATTTCTCTAAGTAGCTTCATTACATCTACCGATGTTTTACTATCTAAAGCACCTGTAGGCTCATCAGCTAAAATAATTTTAGGTTTAGAAATCAATGCTCTCGCAATTGCTACACGCTGTTTTTGACCTCCACTCATTTCACTTGGCATGTGTTCTGCCCATTCTTTTAGTCCAACTCTATCTAGGTATTCTAAAGCCAAAGCATTACGCTTTTTACGACTCATTCCTTGGTAGTAAAGAGGTAGTGCAACGTTTTCCATTGCATTTTTAAAGGTAATGAGGTTAAATGATTGAAAGATAAAGCCAATCATCTTGTTACGATGACGTGCCGCTTTAGTTTCATTCATTCCTAAAATAAGCGCATCATTTAATAAATATTCTCCATCATCATAGGTATCTAAAATACCCAGAATATTAAGAAGAGTCGACTTTCCTGAACCTGAAGATCCCATAATAGATACCATTTCGCCCGCTTTAATATGTAGGTTTACATTTTTTAAAACTTGAAGACTACGGTTACCTACTTTATAGGATTTGTTTATACCAGTTAGTTTTATCACACTACAATTTTAACCATTAATATAATGTGGTTGTGTTAATTTTAGTTAACGGTAAGTTTTAAAGGTTATGCGGTTATTTAGCGCCCTAAAAATTATTTCACTTTTTTTCTTACTGGAAATCAGAACGCAAAATAATGCGAACAATAATTCAATTATTTAAGTCCGATAATGATCCCACTTTTACTAATTTGCACTTCTTTATTTGAAAAGACGAATGCAGAAAACCTATTTATCTATATTATCAAGCAAGACCAGTTTACTTCAAGACTTTCAACAGTTATTGAAAGATTCTGAATTTGATATTGGATATATTGGTAGTAAGAATGTAGAGCTCCAAAATTTTATACTTAGTAAAACGACCAATGACCACCTCTTATTTTTAAAGCCTGCACTAAACTTCATGAAAGTAAGTAGCCCAGAAAACCTTAAAAAACTGGGCGAAGTGGCGGTAATAATTCTAGGATCTAGTCTACCATCTGAGCTTATTGGTTTTTTACAAGAATACAAAGTGGCGGGTTACATCAACCCCAGTGAATTAAACAACTTGACCATTAATCAAATTATTTCTGACGTAAAAAAACAGGGTTATTCTCCTAATTATCACATCCCTAAAGAGTTTTGGGTAAACAAACCTAAACACGTATTTCCAAGACCAAAGCCCAAATTAACTGGAGGAGAAGAGCACGTATTAATATTGCTATGTCATAATTACAATGTGAAGCAGATTTCAGAAGAGTTAGAAAAAAATGAGCCAGCCATTCGCGCTCACATAACTAATCTAAGGCAAAAATTACATGCCCAATCTTTGTTAGAAATTGTGGTTATCACCATGGCCAATTCTTGGGTAGTTATTGACCCGAGTAAAACTTCAGGTAAAAGTCCGTTTTTGTGAAAAAACCGTTGCTTTAAGTCAAAACCCATTAAAATAAGTCCGAATTTATAAAAAAATGTCCAAAAACCTATCCTCTGGATAGGTTGACTCAAAGCATGTTAGGCATACATTTGCTGCGTAAGGAAATTGTTTTCTTCGGCTGACTGTTTAACCCGAAACACTTTTGCCATTGGATTATTAATGGTTGGATTAAAATACAAGGTTCTTCACTAAAATACACACACGCTTAACCCTTAAAGGCTATGAAATTGGTTTCACTCACTTAATTTTATAGTCTTTTTTTTTGTATAAGATTTTTTTTCAATCCCCTCCTACCGATAATTATCGAGAACCCTAAAAAAACCAAAATGATTGTCAGAACGTGACTAATAAATAACATCGAATAACGAACAAGGAATTTTGGTAGCTTTTAGCCATTAACCTAATCTGTGATGCAAAAAAAGGTATTTCCTCTTTGCAGTTAGTTCGTTACTTAGATGTTAATCGAAATACCGCTTACTTTATTCAAAGAAGATTAAGATTAGCAATGAATGAATCGGATCAAATTTTATCTGGAATTATCAAAGTTGATGAAAGTTATATTGAAGGGACATTAGAAAACAAGTATCCGTATAAAAAGAAAAAACGACCGTACTATAAGACAAGAATGGAACATAAAAACCCCATTATAGAGTGATTAAGCGTGGAGTAATCGTAACGGTTTTAGCAAAGTTTAATGGCAGAACTATAAAATCAATTTTTCGTGATTTAATAAGGCCTTCCAGTACATTTATACCAGATGGTTTTGGAGGACCGGGGGTTAGGGGGAATTCAAAAAATACCTAAGCTTCCAGTTTCTCTTCCCAATCCTGAAAAGTAGCGTCATACAGTATTTTCAGCCACACTAAAATTATTGGAAAAACCTTGATTACATAGGGTAGAAAAAAACCTTCTCTTATAGATACCGGAAAAATATCAGTTGGCGATAATTGAGTGAGTATCAACGTTAAAATCATCAATACCATATGATTCCTATTCATTTTTTGGCTAAACAACCATATGGCAACCCCCGTTACCGCAATTATAAATGTGGGAGACTCCGCTTTATGGTTAAAAATTACGACCCAAATAAGTATAGACGCTAAAATTAATTGTCTAAAAATAGGGTTCGCATATTGTTTAATCTTTACAAACGGAATCAAGAATAATAACACCCCAATTCCAGTAAGTACCCCAGAAGAAGGGTGAAGGTTAAACCATGATTCCAACCACCCCATCACAGAAGGACTATAAGCCACCGATTTGTCGTTAATCAATAGGTTTAACCAATTTTGGTATTGTGCTATTAAATCTGATGGCGAAACAACTACTATAGGTAATAGGAATAATAAGGCCATCCAAAAAAGAGTATAACCAATGGCTTTTAATTTATCAGGGTACAGTAAAAACAACGCAAAAGTGACTAAGCCAAATAACTTTAAGTAGATAGAAAGAACGACCATTAATGTAGCTAGAGCTACGTTTTTACGCTCTAAGAAAACATATGCTAATAACATTAAACCAGCCATTAACCCGTTACTCTGTGAGCTCTGGATATTGGTAATAAACTCTAATAAAACAAAAGCCCAAATCCAAAATTTATTCTTTACAAATGGGAATTTCACTTGCCAAATCGCATAAAAAACCAATGCGTTTAATCCGTTCCATAAGAACAGACCTAAATAATCTGGTAGGTAGGCAAACAGTCCAAAAAGCAATGAGAAAGTAGGGCTATATTTGAAATAATCAATTTGAATACCATTATATGAACCATATAGGTTTTGATTCGAAAGAAGATGAAAATGAGAATTCTTAAAAATGAGGTAGTTGTTATAAAACGACTTCATAATAGTCTCAAAGCCAAAATCAGAAAGTAGAATGTTTTGAGCGGTAATTATGCCAATAATAACAGCTGTTAACAGTATTACAATGGTAGATGGCTTCTTTATGAATGAGAGTATACGCATCAGTAACACTATTTATTTACCACATCTTCCCAAAGTTCAATGGGATTTCCTTCTACATCTTCGCACCACGCAAACTTACCCTCATTATGCGTTTCCACAGGTTTTACAGTTACTCCTTTTGATACTAAATTTGAAACTAAATCATCAATATCACTCACCCGTAAATTAATGGTAAACACTTTGGGTGACTTAGAAGGTAGCTTTTCTTTAGAAGGCATTATTGACCATGCAAAATACCTTTTCGCACCCGCCTCGTCTTGATACGGAAATGAAATGTAATACACTCCGCTATCACCCCAAGTTTCATGCGTAAGGCCTAAATTTTCTTGATACCATTCTGCTAATTTTTTTGAATCAGCCGAATAAATAAACACACCACCTAAATTCTCTACTTTTCCTGCCATTTATGTATAAATAAATAAAAACTATGGTCGTAATAAAACCTTTATCCTCCTTACTGGATAACAATACTATTACAGAATATTATCAAAAATGCGATCTACTTTAGCAGAAATATTAACCTCACCCTCTTTGTGTGAAAACTCATTGCTATCTGCATCGTAGATGTAATCGTTAGCCCATTCTTTATGACTTTCTGCTAATTCATTTAGCGCCATAGTGATGTAATTTACCTCATCATTAGTCATGGTAGGATGAATACTAAACCTAATCCAACCTGGTTTCATGGTGAAATCTCCCTTATCAATCTGCTTGGTAATTTTATTGGATAATTTTTGCGGAATATCAAGCAAAATATGGCCGTAAGTACCTGCGCAAGAACAACCTCCACGCATTTGAATACCATAACGATCGTTCAGCAATTTAACCCCTAAATTGAAATGTAAATCATCAATATAAAAAGAAATCACCCCCATTCTATGCTTAATATCCTTAGCTAGAATATGAAGGTTCTTAATTCCACAAATCCGATTAAAAATAGATTCTAGAATTTCTTCTTCCCGTTTGATAATGTTTTCTACACCCATTTTGTCTTTCAACCGCACCGAAAGTGCCGCACGAATGGTTTGCATAAATGGAGGAGTACCTCCTGCCTCACGCACTTCTACATCATCAAAATAATGACGACCACCCCAAGGGTTGGTCCAAGAAACGGTTCCACCGCCTGAAATGTCTGGTACTTGATTTGTATAAAATTTCTTATTAAAAATCATGATTCCTGGAGTTCCAGGACCACCCAAAAACTTATGTGGAGAAAAGAAAATAGCGTCTAAAACGGCTTCTTCATCTTCTGGGTGCATATCCATATCTACATAAGGCGCAGAACAGGCGAAGTCTACGAAACAAACCCCTCCGTTTTGATGCATTAATTTTGATATTTCAAAATACGGAAGAACCACACCAGTCACGTTTGAGCACGCTGAAATACTGGCAATTTTAGTTTTTCTATTCTTATATTTTGCCAATAAAACTTTTAAGTTCTCCAAATCAGGTAACCCCTCTGACGTTTCATGAATTATTTCTAAAGTTACAATGGTTTCTAGCCAAGAAGTATGATTAGAATGGTGTTCCATATGGGTAATAAAAACTACCGGTCTATCTTCTTCTGCAATCGTAATTTGTTCTTTATATTTCTCGTGAATTTTAAATCCTAAAATTCTTTGAAACTTATTAATCACGCCTGTCATACCTGATTCGCACGCAATAATATAATCGTCTTTTGAAGCGTTTACATGATTCTTTATTATTTCTAAAGATTTGTGAAATGCAATCGTCATGGTACATCCAGTAACCGATGTCTCCGTATGCGTATTTCCAACAAAAGGTCCAAAATCTTCACTTAACACTTTTTCAATTGGACCATACAAACGACCACTTGCCGTCCAATCAGCATAAACAATCCTCTTTTCTCCAAAAGGGGTGGTAAAATGTTGTTTGTCACCAATGATATTATTACGAAACGGTTCGAAATATTTCTCTAAATCCATAACTAAAGTATTTGTCACAAATGTATATGTATTTTAGAGTTTAAAAAACCGGAAATTATCATGATATACTCTAGATTCACATGAAGTTTAATATTGATGTAAGAAATGTTTTCCAAGCTACTTTCTATTGCCTATTTGACCTCAAAAACCCAATGATGACTAGTTTCATCAAATTGTTCTGCTAGAGGTCATATTAGAGGCATTACTTTTAGGGTGAAAACTCTCACCAACATCCCTTTATCCAGCTATCCTAAAACTCTTGAAAACAGGGATTTAATAGAGCATAAACAACTAAACATCAGTACGTATAACGAATCACAGAACTAGCTTTTATAGCGTGATTCAACGCATCAAAACCCATGTAAATATTTTCTTATATAAGAATTGATTAATTACTCAAAGGTCAGTTTCAAATTCTGTTTAGTTTGGGTAGGTTTGTAAGCACTAATCAACATGAATGAATATTACGCATCAAACACATACTATTCGAATTTTACAGGCGCTCGCCTATTACGATGTGTTTAATTTTCCTTTAAATTTTGAGGAGATTTTGAGGTATTCTCATTTCTCAAAAAAAGAAGAATTAGCTGCGCAATTAACGGTATTAATAGACCAAAAAATCATTTTTAAACTGGATGAGTTTTACGCTTTACGCGATGATGTACTATTAGCCATTCAGCGGAAAGCAGATGATTTACGGGCAAAAGAGTATGAAGATCAGGCCTACAAAAAATCAGCCCTCATCGGAAAGTTTCCGTACGTAAAAGGAGTGTTTATTTCCGGGTCCTTATCCAAAGGTACCATGGGCGAAGATGGGGATATTGACTACTTTATTGTGACCACTCCAAACCGGTTATGGGTGGCCAGAACCCTTCTCATTTTATACAAAAAAATATTTCTATTAAACTCTAGAAAATACTTCTGCATCAACTATTTGATTGATGAAGAAACGCTTGAAATTGAACAGAAAAACCGATTTACAGCTACGGAGCTAATCACTTTATTACCCATGATTAACACCAAATTATATGCTGATTTGTTAGCAAATAACACTTGGGTAAAAGAATATTATACGCAACCTACCGATAAATGTTTTGAAGCGAAAGATGTAGAAAAAAGTGTATTTCAAAAGATAACCGAACCCATTTTGGATACCAAATTGGGAGACATAATGGATGATTTCTTCATGAATATCACGCTAAAACGTTGGAAAAGAAAGTTCCATAATATGAACGAGGAAGATTTTAAAATTGCGTTAAATACCACCAAGCGGGTTTCAAAACATCACCCAAGTCACTTTCAAAAAAGAGTGCTTAATGGATATGATGAACGCATGATTAAACTAGAGGTTTTAGCACAGACCTCCAGTAATTTACACTTAAAAAATGCGTAATGACTAAGGTATTATTCAGTCATAGTTATTACTATAAATTAGACGCTAAACAGTGGGAAATGGGGATGCCCTATCCGCCTTTAGGTACTATTTATGCCGCAGCTCATTTACGCGAAAATGGGTATGACGTTTCTCTTTTTGATGTCTGTTTAAAAGACGGGCCGGATGAAATTGAAAAAATAATTGCAGCGCAAAAACCGGAGTATTTGGTACTCTATGATGATGGCTTTAACTACCTCACCAAAATGTGCCTTACCACGATGCGCGAAGCGGCTTTTGCAATGATGAAAATCGCTAAAAAGTACGGATGTAAGATTATTGTTTCTGGCTCTGACTCTACCGATCATTTCGAAAAGTATTTGACCCATGGAGCAGATGTAATTTTATTAGGTGAAGGCGAAGTTTCTTTATTGGAAACGTTGAATAATTGGATATCAGGCGAGGCGCTAGAAGATGTAAAAGGACTTTGTTTTAAAGAAAACGAAAAGGTAATTAACACCGGTAAAAGAACGGTAATTAAAGATTTAGATAGTTTACCACAACCTGCCTGGGATTTGATTGATATCGAATCTTACCGTGAAGTTTGGGAGAACAAAGGACATAAATTCGCACTCAATATAGCCACTACCAGAGGGTGTCCTTTTCATTGTAATTGGTGTGCAAAACCCATTTACGGACAGCGATATAATAGCCGTTCTGTAGAAAGAGTGGTGGATGAAGTGAAAATGTTGCGTGACGAATTTGGCGTATCTACATTTTGGATGTGCGATGATATTTTTGGACTCAAACCAGGGTGGGTTCAGGATTTTAATGCCGAATTAAAATCCAAAGAGGTTACCATAAAATACAAGATTCAAAGTCGCGCTGATTTGCTTTTAAAAGAAGATAATATCGATGCTTTAGTGGCATCTGGTTTATACGAAACTTGGATTGGCGCAGAAAGTGGTTCGCAAAAAGTACTGGATGCGATGGACAAAGGAACAACCATTGCGCAGATTAAAGAATCTACGGAATTGTTGCAGTCGAAAGGAGTACGCGTAGCCTACTTTTTACAGTTTGGTTACTTGGATGAAACGAAAGAAGACATTGATGCTACTATTCAAATGTTACTGGATTTTATGCCCGATGACATTGGAGTGAGTGTATCGTATCCGTTACCAGGAACCAAGTTTTACGATTTGGTGCAATCCCAATTGAGCGAAAAAGCAAATTGGACCGATTCGGATGATTTAGCGTTGATGTTTCAAAACACGTTCAATCAAGAATATTACAAAACACTGCATAGGTACGTGCACAAAATATTTAGAGACGCACAGGCTTCACAGTCTATTTCTGAAAACGGATTTTTATCTCCTAAGGGAGCGAAAGCATTACTAAAAAGAGCCTATTACAAACCAATCATTAATCAATTATCTGCCCGGTTAAAAACGCTCAGTAACACCAAATAATGGCGACTAGTTTTGACCATATCGCACGCGAATACGATGATGACTTCACTTCTTCGCCTATTGGCATGGCTCAACGTGAATTAGTTTTTAATGGGATTTCGGAATGTATTTCTGATTTCAAAAATTTAAGCATCCTTGAAATTAATTGTGGTACAGGACAAGATGCTTTGAATTTAGCAGAAATGGGCGCCACGGTATTGGCTACTGATATTTCGCCAGAAATGGTGAAAATAGCTACGCAAAAAACAGCTCATTTACCAAACGTGAGTTGTACGGTTTTAGACATCACACAGCTGGACGCGCACCAAGTTGAAAAAAAGTATGACTTGATTTTCTCCAATTTCGGGGGGTTGAATTGCTTGGATACAAATGAACTTTTGGCTTTTTTCGCTAATGCAAAAAATAAACTCACTCCTAACGGAAAGCTAATTTTGGTTATGATGCCAAGTTTTTGCGTTTGGGAAACACTTTATTTCTCTGCAAAATTCCAATTTTCGAAAGCTTTTAGAAGAGGTTCAAAATCGGGCGTTTTGGCGAATGTGGATGGGCGAGATGTGAAAACTTTTTACTATTCTCCTACGCATATTATAAAAATGGCTAGTGGGTTTAATACGAATCGTGTTCAGCCTGTTGGGTTTTTTGTGCCACCTTCTTATTTGAATCCGTTTTTTCAAAAAAGACCAAAAACGCTACTAAAATTACAAAATATGGATAAAAAGCGAGAAAAAAGCCAAAATTTGGCTTCGGTTTCAGACCATTTTTTAATTTGCTTACAGAAAAAATAAATGGACGTTTTACTAACACATGGGTATTTCATTAAGGAAGATGAGCTGGAGCAAAAAATTATGCGCCCTTATCCGCCTTTGGGTTTACTTTACGTTTCTGCCTACTTGAAAAAGTATGGAATGCGCGTTACCGTGTTTGATTCTACGTTTTCTGAATATGCATCTCTACAAGAAAGCATTTTAAAACACCAACCTAAAATCATAGCGATTTACGCTAATCTAATGACTAAAGTAAATGTCATTCGATTAATGAAATGGGTGAAATCGCAATCTGAACTAAAGCAATCAAAAATTGTTTTGGGCGGACCCGATGTCACGTTTAATGCAGAGAATTATTTACGCGCTGGGGCAGATATCATCGCTATAGGCGAAGGAGAAGAAACCATGTTAGAATTGAGTAAAAATATTACTCAAAATATATCAATTACCGAAATTACCGGCATTGCATTTTTAAAGGATGATGCATTTATCACCAATCCCGCCCGTCTAAAAGTAAAAGACATGGACGAATTCCCCGAACCAGATCGGGGAGCGATTGATTTAAGTAAATACCTTACTGCCTGGAAAGCGCATCATGGTACAAATACCCTGAACGTTTCTACCCAACGTGGTTGTCCGTACACCTGTAAATGGTGCAGTACTGCGGTTTATGGACAAAGTTACCGGAGACGTTCTCCAGCAATGGTTGCCGATGAAATAGCCGGCTTAATAACCACCTATAATCCGGATTCACTCTGGTTTGTAGATGACGTTTTCACAGTAAATCACAAGTGGTTAGCCGGGTTACATAAAGAGTTTACTACCCGAAAAATTAAGATTCCATTTGAAATTATTACCCGTGCAGAACGTTTAAATGATACGGTTTTGCAACAGCTCAAAGAAATGGGCTGCGCCAAAATTTGGATAGGTGCGGAAAGTGGCTCGCAAAGAATAATTGATGAAATGGATAGGCGCGTTGATATTAATTTAGTGCGTGATATGATCATCAGAACCAAGGAATTTGGAATTGAAACAGGCACCTTTATTATGGTCGGCTATCCTACCGAAACGGTGGAGGATATTCACAAAACAGTCCAGTATTTAAAAGAGGCTAATCCAGATAACTTTACCATAACAGTAGCCTATCCAATAAAGGGAACGGGGCTATACGAACAAATATCGAGTAAAATAATCACTCAATTAGATTGGCAATCCAGTACGGATAGAGATATTGATTTCACCCGAACGTATTCGCGTAAATACTATGATTATGCGGTGCGCTATATTGTAAATGAAGTGGAGTCTTATACCGAAAAGAACTTTCTAAAGGCTTCAAAAAGAAAGGCAAAATCGCTTGCGGCTTTGCTGTTAATGCAATTCACAAAATGAGGATCTTATTTGCTTCTTTGGTAGTCATTTCTATCCTTAGCATAGGGTCTTGTATTCATGATTCTGTTTCTCCGGTTTCACAAAATCCAGCAGAAATAAATCTAAAATGGAACCCATCTTACCCCAATGAAAATATAGAAGATGCCCTTACCGGATTGTTTTGGTGTCTTTCGCATGTAGGTGCGCATAACACCAATGCTAACGCTAGTGGAATTGAAGTAAGTAGTAACAATATACAGCTAAAAACTGCCTCCTTAGGCTTTTCAACTCAGGCACAAGAATCCATTGGAGCCTTGCATCAATCCATTATCCGTTCACAGGAGTACATTCAAAACAACTCGATTGACTTAGGCCGCTACATCACCTTGCTCATTGGCGCATCTAACCATTACTACCGAATCACAGGAATTCCAGCAAAATTAGACCAACAAATGGCCAATTACTCATTGCTTTCAGAAACAGGTTTCGTCAATAATTCTTCTATTTCAGACCATCATCGTACCCTTCAGTTTTCTGAGCAGAAAGGTTTAAACCAACTTTTTATCTCTACCGAAATTGACTCCATTACGGGAAGTATTTTAGAATTTGAAACTATGGAATTGATGGACAATGGCCAATTTAAATACGCCATTTATGATTCAGATAGCCAAAGAATTTCTGCTGCGTTGACCGATGCTAGTAATGCAGGAAAACCCGCTAAGTGCATGTGGTGTCATGAAAGCAATGTAAACCCCATGTTTAAAACCCAAAATGATTATGCTGGGTTCTTAACCTTCCAACAACTCCAAGATACGTTAGTTCATTTTAGAAGTCAACTGAATTCAAAACAGGCATTCTTACCAGATGGTGTTGACTTCTCCCAAAAACAAGCACATACGCAAATGGAATTACAGTACATTATGTTTAAACAGCCTAGCCCAATGCGCCTGGCGAATGAATGGAACATGACCATTAACGAAGTGACGCAATTATTAACCAATGAGACTAGATTTAATTACCCAGAGTTTCCATTTTTACCTCTTGGTTATAACCGGAACGATATAGAGAAACATGCTCCTGTTAGGGGTTTACTCACTTCCGGTTCTGTACGCGAAAAATCACCATTCGAAGTAAATTACATTGACTAATCTCAAAGACATAACGCTTTGGATTAAGTCCAATTTACCATTGATTTTTTTCGTGATTATCGGTGGATACTATGTCATTCCCCCGCATAGTTTCCCTACACATGATTTTGGAAATTACTATTTCAGTGCACTATTTATTAAGCAGGGAATTTTCACTTCTGAAATTTATTTTCCGTTCCATTTTAATCAAACCGTTGCTGATTTAGGATACGTAAATCAGTTTTTAAGTTTTGCGCCAAACACGCCATTTTTAGCACTATTTTTTGTCCCTTTTACGTTTTTACCACTTGCTACAGCTAAACTGGTATTTAACCTCATTAGCCTTTTACTATTAATGGTTTCCGTAAAACGATTGGCAAGTCATTTGAATATTCATTGGGGATATGTTTTGATTTTCCCCCTCGTATTTTTAGTTCCTATTAAAAATAATTTACTTTTTGGACAGGTCTACTTTTTGCTGTTTTTTCTCCTTTCCGAAGGCTTCTTGGCTTACCAAAAAAATCAATTCATAAGAACCGCACTATGGTGGGGATTAGCCATTTCGCTGAAGGTATTCCCTATTGTTTTAATTGGTTTTCTATTGTTTAAGCACCATTTTAAAGCGGTTGGATACTTACTGCTTTCCGTTGCCATTTTGACACTTATTTCCATCAGTGTAACCGGATTAGCGCCTTGGGCATTTTTCTTTCTAGAAGCTTTACCTCGATTTAACAATGGCGAAATTGCAGGGGCGTATGTAGCTAATTATCAATCGCTATTTATGTTCTTGAAACACATTTTGGTATTTGATGCTATTGAAAATCCAACCGGGCTTGGCCAATATTTTAATAGCGTACTTGGATTAATGTTTGCCGTAAAATTATTCCTAGTAAGCGTGGCCATTTTCATTACCAAAAAAGTGAAAGGGTCCTTTTTTAGTTTTTCATTTTGGTTATTTATTAGCCTCATTAGCTCTCCTTACGGTAGCACCTATTCTCTTCTTGTATTGGCATTTTTATATTTCTCTACTGGAAAACTAGAAATTCAAACATGGGGGAAATCATTGATTATTTTGACGCTAACGTTCTTGACTTTAGCGTCATTTAAAGGCGATTATGCATTTCCATTTAACTACCTTCGGTTGTATCTAATGGTGGGGCTATTCATTGGTTTGATGGTATTATTTAGATCACAAATCCCGTTAAAAGCCATCACATTAACCGCACTTATTTCTGGAGGGATTTATTTTTTGTTTCTTCCTGAAACCACGGATACTTCCAAGCGATATACGGATTTCTCCATGCCTATTTTAACCTATGATTACTCCATTCATACTGACAAATTAGTATACTATTACTGGAATAGTTCGGCAAGGAATCGCGCGGAGTACACTATAAAGAAACAAGCCACAGACACTCAGAATGTGGAAATTATTGACAATCAGATTTATTATCAAAACCAGCAACTTACTTTTGACCATTCCAATAAAAAGATGGCGACACGAGTTAACGAAAACCAAATTGTGTTTTTGTCGGATAAAAACCGAGGCGTTGGATTTTACGAATTAAGAAAAATAGAGCTAACAAGTGGGCAATAAACTAATCATATTCAATCCAAGAAGCGCCAATTCAAAGCATAGAATCCCGAATTCTATTCTACAAGTAGGTGCATCTATACATAATAAATATGAATATATTTTTGTGGATGGAAACCTAGAATCTGACCCATTAAACAGGATTTTAGACCTACTAAAAACAGGAGAGTACCACTACTTTTGTTCTTCTGTTATGCCGGGACCGCAATTGCGACAAGCTATTCCGTTTACAGAAAAAATAAAGCAAGATTTCCCTGAAGTTGTGACTATTTGGGGAGGGTATTTTCCGTCTAATCAGCACCAGGTTTGTTTAGATTCTGGTTTCGTAGATTACATCATAAATGGCCCGGGTGATGTGGCTTTCCCATCCTTATTAGATGCGCTTGCAGCGAATGACTTAGAGGCTTTACCTAAAATTAAGAATCTAATTTATACGGATGAAAATCAGAAAGTCATTAAAACGGCTAAAGAGGCGCTGTTAGATCAAGATGCGCTTCCTCCACTTCCTTATGGGTATTTAGATACGCAGTATACCCTCAAAGATTATTTGGCTAAAACCTTTATGGGCTCTACCACGTTGTCTTACCATTCCAGTATGGGATGTCCGTTTAGCTGTTCATTTTGCGGAATTGTGCCTATTTTTAATGCCAGCTGGAAAGGCAAATCAGCTGAAGGTATGTATGAGGATGTGAAATTTTTCAAGGATAAATATGGTATTAATGCCATTGAGTTTCACGACAACAACTTTTTCACTTCCAAAAAGCGGGTCGTTGAATTCTCTAAACTCATTTTGAATGATGGTATAAAGTATTGGGGCGAAGGAAGAATTGATACTATTAACTTGTACTCTGATGAGGAGTTGAAATTAATGAAACAAGCCGGTTGTACTATGATTTTCTTAGGAGCTGAAACGGGTAATGATGAAGTCCTTAAACAAATGAATAAGGGCGGTACTCAATCTGGCAAAATGATAAAGGATTTTGCACTCCGCATGAAAAACGTTGGAATTATCCCGGAGATGTCGTTTGTTTTGGGGATGCCAGCCGATACAGAAGAGCAAGTGTATAAGCAGATTTTATGGGATATTAATTTCATTAAAGAGATAAAAGAAATTAATCCAAATACTGAAATCATTATTTATCTTTATAGTCCTACACCTACAGAAGGGTCTGATTTATACCAACAAATATTAGATGCAGGTTTTGAATTTCCATCGAACTTAGAAGATTGGATTTCGCCAAGTTGGGAAAACTTTGATTTACGGAAAAATCCGCTTACACCTTGGTTAAAACCGTATATGATCGATGTGATTATGAATTTTGAAACGGTACTAAATGGGAAATTTCCAACAGTTTCAGATTTTAGAATTACCGGGTATAAGAAGAAAGCATTACAATTAGCATCCAATTGGAGATATAAAAGTGGGTTCTATAAATATCCCTATGAAATTAAGGTTCTTCAAAAAATATGGAAATATCGTCAACCCGAAATAGAAGGGTTTTACTCGGAGTAAAAAGCATGCTATGAAAAAATTTATCCAAAAACTAGCACATCCGTTTTACAAACGATATCATTTTTGGTATCACAGAAAGCCCCGTAAATATCAATTTAAGGATGTGTTTACCATAGTTCATCCGGGAGTTTTTTCTCCAAAAAACACGGTGAGTACCAAGGTGTTTCTGGATTACATTTCGTCTTTGAACCTAACAGGAAAGAAGGTTCTTGAATTGGGTTGTGGTAGTGGTATTATGTCTGTCTTAAGCGCATCCATAGGAGCAGTTACAACCGCATCTGATATTAATCAAATAGCACTTGATTCTTTAAAGGAAGTGAGCACAAAACAAGGCTTACAGATTAACACGGTATTTTCTGATTTGTTTGAGAAATTAGACGGAAACGATTTTGATTATATTTTTATAAACCCACCCTATTATCCTAAAAAACCCTTCAATTTGGAAGAAAAGGCGTGGTTTTGTGGTGAGAATTTCGAATTTTTCGAAAAAATATTTCTTCAGCTTCAAGAAATAAATACAGAAAAAACGAAAGTGCTCATGATTTTATCAGACGCTTGCGAATTGGAAAAAATTCAAGCTATTGCGCTAAAAAATGCCAAGAACTTTCAAGAAATTCATACAGTAGAACTCACTTTTGAACAAAACATTATTTACCAAATCAACTAGAAAACGTTACCTATTATCGCTCAAAGAAATGAGAATGATGAATATTTTATCAAATTCCAGTAATTCCTAAAAAAAGCATCCTACTCTCCACAGTAGGTGTATTACATTTGTGGCTATGAATGAATACTTAGATGCGGATCCAGAACATCTTTCAGGGACGGATAAAGACTTGGAAAAGGTATTACGTCCAAAATCTTTTGGCGATTTTACCGGTCAGGAGCATGTGGTGGAGAACCTAAAAGTATTCGTTGAGGCAGCTAAACTAAGAGAGGAAGCATTAGATCACGTTTTATTGCATGGCCCTCCCGGTTTAGGAAAAACTACGCTTGCCAATATCATTGCTAATGAGTTGGGGGTGGATATCAAAATCACTTCAGGACCAGTACTTGATAAACCCGGTGATTTAGCCGGTTTATTAACTAACCTAAGCGAAAATGACGTTTTGTTTATTGATGAAATACACCGATTAAAACCTATCGTAGAAGAGTTTTTATACTCGGCTATGGAGGATTATAAAATCGACATCATGATTGATACGGGACCTAACGCACGTACCGTTCAGATAGAACTAGAGCCCTTTACTTTAATTGGTGCTACCACACGTTCAGGTTCACTTACATCGCCCCTTAGAGCTCGTTTTGGAATTAATTCTAGGTTAGCGTATTACAATTCTGATTTGTTGGCTACTATCGTTACCCGTTCGGCAGATATTTTGAATGTAGGCATTGAACACGAAGCGGCACATGAAATTGCTTCTCGTAGTCGCGGCACTCCTCGTATTACCAATTCTTTGTTACGTAGAGTACGTGATTTTGCACAAATAAAAGGAACCGGTAAAGTGGATTTAAAAATCACTCATTACTCCTTAGATGCTCTAAATGTAGATAAGCATGGTTTAGATGAAATGGATAATAGAATTTTATCTACCATTATTGATAAGTTTAAAGGTGGCCCAGTAGGTTTAACCACCATTTCTACCGCTGTTGGAGAAGATGCTGGAACCATTGAAGAAGTATATGAGCCGTTTTTAATTCAAGAAGGCTTTATGCAAAGAACTTCTCGAGGTAGAGAGGTAACCGAGTTAGCCTACAAACACCTTGGGAGAAATAGACCATACGATCAATCTTCTTTATTTTGATTTTAACGGCTTCACAAAGCTTACAAATTGAGCAGAAAGCAAATCAATTAGGATTCTCTTTATTTGGAGTTTCTAAGGCTGGTTTTTTAGAAAAGCAGGCTCCTATACTGGAAAACTGGTTAAACCAAAATTCGCATGGCGAAATGGCTTGGATGGCCAATCATTTTGATAAAAGAACCGACCCTACCAAACTTGTGGAAGGCGCTAAAACGGTGATTTCTCTTGGGTTTGAATATTTACCCGCTTTACCGCAAACAATAGACGATACCTACAAAATTTCGAAGTATGCGTACGGAAAAGATTACCATAAGGTCCTTAAAAAAAAGCTGATTGAATTACTTCATTTCATACAAGAGGAAATTGGCGAAGTAAGCGGCAGAGCCTTTGTAGATTCTGCCCCAGTTATGGAGAAAGCCTGGGCCGAGAAAAGCGGTTTAGGTTGGGTAGGTAAAAACACCCTGATTTTGAATCGTAAAAAAGGATCACAGTTTTTTTTATCGGAGCTCATTATTGATGTGGAGATGGAAGAAACACATCCCGTAAAAGACCTCTGTAAAACCTGTAATTTGTGCGTAGAAGCTTGTCCTACCGATGCGCTTAACACGCCTTATTTACTGGATGCAAAAAAGTGTATTTCATATTTAACCATTGAACTAAAAAGCCAAATTCCAAACGAGTTTAAAGGTCAAATGGACGATTGGATTTTTGGCTGTGACATTTGCCAAGATGTTTGTCCGTGGACAAAAAATGCGCTTCCTACTCCAGAACCTGCTTTTAATAGATACCTGGGTTGGAAAGGTTTTGATAAAAAAGATTGGCAAGAAATTACCGATGAAGTTTTCTTAAACGTTTTTGCCGGAACTCCTGTAATGCGCGCTAAATACGCTGGGTTAAAAAAGAATATTGGGTTTATTAGTGATACTAAGTTGGAGTGACTTGCTGTTATTTCGTCCCTTCAGGACTATTAGCTGTTTCCTTTTTTTTCGATGGACTTCGTCCATCGTTAACAAATAACGTCCCTTCAGGACTTAACTTCCTCTCCAAGGGGAATTTACAAGCTCCTGATGAAAATTAGGTTAATATAAAATCCCCTCGGGATGAAATAGTTATAACATAAAAGCCTGAAAAGAATAAATTCCTTTCAGGCCTGATTAAACATTGTTTTTTAATTGATTTCTAAATGAAAGGTGCAACGACCTCTCTTAACATTTCTTGGTGTTCAGATGCAAATTCCACTAAGCCCCAAGTATATAATAACATCAATTCTTCTTTTTTTAAGGCTTTAGTTGCCTTGATAAGTTCTTTTTTAAATAGCTTCTTATCAAAGCTTACCTTTTCCAAAACGTATTTCGTTAATTTTAACATAAGCTCCCTTTATATTCGTTCCACAAGATACGGAATTAAAGCAATTTTATTGGCTGGATTAGCGTCTGTTTTGTTTTAAGAAATGTTAAAAACTTTCAACGATCTGATTATTAGATACCTGAAATATTTAACAGATGATTTTTATTCTTCTTCAGGAATCTTTTTACCATTATCAGATCTATTAATAACAACACAAGTAAGAGGAACATTAAGACTGGTCCAATGTACTTCAATCCGTTTTCTGGCAACTCATTTAGGGGATAGCGTTCCAAATAAGAAGCGGTAATTGCTATTACCATGAACGATAAGCCTAGGGCTAAAATTATTTCTCCAGCCCAAAGAAATATGGAGACTCTCCTTTTCTTCGTTTTGAAACCATCTTTCAAAAAATCATCTAAGGATTCATTTTCAATTACATCGGTATGATTAATAATTCTCAAGGTACGTAATTGAAAAACCAATCCAAATACACATAGAATTGTGATGATTAGAGGAATGTAAAAATTGGTGCCCAAAGCAAGAAATTCACCTTCAATAAAAAGTGTCCGCTTAACAAATAACACATTACCAAATGTGATTACCATTAAGACTATAATACCTCCAAGTACTACAATTAAGGGTGTTTTAAAAAATCTATTCAATGATAGTATAGGTTACTCGGTCTTTTCTGAACTAATCTCTTCCATAAAGAACTTCTTTTGAAAAAGAATGATGAGGATAACGCCAACAGTTATGGCTGAGTCCGCAATGTTAAATACGGGTCTAAAGAACATAAAATATTCGTCTCCCCAAAATGGGACCCAACTTGGAAACCAACCATCAAAAAGCGGGAAATACAACATATCAACTACTCTACCATGTAACACATCAGCATATCCGTTTCCGAAGGCTACTTTCTGTGCAATATGTGCGGTTGACTCGGTAAAAACTTGTCCGTAAAAGACAGAGTCCAATATATTACCCAAAGCACCAGAAAAAATAAAGCCCATAGCCACTAAAAAGCCTTTGTGAGCGTTTTCTTTACTTAAACGAACAATGTACCATCCTATTCCAATAACGGCTACTATACGGAACACACTAAGAATAATCTTACCATAATCTCCGCCCAACTCCATACCGAAAGCCATTCCTGGGTTTTCCGTAAAATGAATAATAAACCAATCGGCAATACGGTACTCTTGACCCAAATACATATTGGTCTTGACCCAGATTTTACTCCATTGATCTATCACCAAAACCGCAGCAGCCACAAGTGCTGGAGCGGTTAAGCGTGCTATGTAATTTTGATTTTTAATCTTGAACCGATTTAAATAGGAATACTATCCCATTCTGTTTTTGGCCTCAATACTTAAAGTAGCGTGAGGCACAATACGTAAACGTGCTTTTGAAATCAAGTTTCCAGATTCTCTACAAATACCGTACGTTTTGTTTTGAATACGAATCAAAGCATTGTTTAAACTGATAATAAATTTTTCCTGACGGGCAGCTAATTGAGAAGTCTCTTCTCTACTCAAAGTATCCGAACCATCTTCCATCATTTTAAATGAAGGTGAAGTATCATCTGTGCCATTGTTATCATGAGAAATAGCTGAGGTCAACATCACTAAATCGTTTTTTGCCTCTACTATTTTTGCTTCAATTAACTCTTTAAACTCTACTAAGTCTTCGTCTGAATATCTATTTTTTTCTGACATAATTGTATATTTTTATTCCTTTATATCTTAGTTACAACGATTTGAGTTGTAAGCCCTTCTTCTAATTCAATGTCAATCGCATTTTCATCAGAAGAGGAGTCTATAAAGGTAAGATTTTCTGTTAACGTTTCCGAGCAAATATAGTCGAAATTAGCGTCAACACTTGTTTTTAATAAATCTTGTTGCACTAAGGTAATGTTAATTTTATCGGTCACTTCAAAACCTTGTTCTTTACGAATGTTTTGAATACGATTAACTAACTCACGAGCAACACCTTCTTGATGTAATTCATCGCTAATGCTGATATCTAACGCAACGGTTAATTTATCATCACTCATCACTAACCAACCCTCAATATCTTGAGCGCTAATCTCTACATCATCTAAGGTAATGGTAATCGTTTCAGCCGCTAATGCTAATTCCATTTCTCCATTGGTTTCTAATGTAGCGATTTCTTCAGCACCGAATTCTTTCACTGCATTCGCAATAGCTTTCATATGACGACCAAACTTAGGACCTAAGGTTTTAAAATTTGGCTTGATATTCTTCACCAAAATAGTAGAATCTTCTTCCATGAACGCTACTTCTTTCAAGTTGGTTTCTGTTTTAATCAACTCTGAAACCGCTTCAATTTGTGCCTTTTGATGATCGTCTAGTACCGGAATCATTACTTTTTGCAATGGTTGACGAACTCTTAAGTTTTCCTTTTTACGCAAAGACAAAATCATAGAAGAAGCCTTTTGAGCAATCTCCATACGTTCTTCTAATTCTTTATCAATAGCTAATTCATTTACCTCTGGAAATAAAGATAAGTGTACCGATAGACTCGTATTTCTACCCGAAACTGCATTCAAATCTTTAAATAAACGATCACTATAAAATGGCGCTAATGGAGCCGAAATTTTAGCGATAGTCTCTAAACACGTATACACTGTTTGGTAAGCCGATATTTTATCTTGTCCGTAATCACCACGCCAAAAACGTTTACGAGATAAACGGATATGCCAGTTAGATAAATGATCCACCACAAACTCTTGAATCAAACGTCCGGCACGGGTTGGTTCGTATTCTGAATATGCGGTATCTACATTTTTAACCAACGAATTCAACTTACTCAAAATCCATAAATCAATTTCTGGTCGGTCAGTTACATCAGCTTCTTTATATTCGAATCCATCTACGTTAGCGTAAAGTGTAAAGAACGAATAGGTGTTTTGAAGCGCACGGAAAAACTTACGCTGTACTTCTGTAATTCCGTCTAAATCAAACTTCAAGTTATCCCAAGGTTGGGCATTGGTAATCATGTACCAACGCGTAGCATCA
>CAXMPG010000081.1:0-7253 GCA_964195485.1 uncultured Desulfobacterales bacterium | reverse complement strand
TCCCCTTTTTTAAACTTAGAGCGCCCTGCTTCGCTTTCTCCACGTACAAAATCATACGCAACCACAATTGATTTATTGTCTAATAAAGCGCCTTGTAGCCTTCCATAAGGACATACTATAATACATGCTTGTTCTCTAAATCTAGCAAAAACGCCATAAAAAAGTGCCGTAAAAATCACCATTGCGCCAAACCCTTTCATGTTTTCTAGTGGAGAAGTGGTTAACAGTTCATTTACTTGTTCTACTCCAATTATATACGATAAAAATGTATGTGCAATGATTACTGAGATTAATACGAAGATGCTATTTTTCAATCCCTTTTTACGGATTTTTTCCGCATTCCAAGGCATTTTATCTAATTTCTTTTGTTTTCTCCAATCCCCTTCAATCATGTACTCCACTTTACGGAATACCATTTCTAAAAAAATAGTTTGTGGACAAACCCAGCCACAAAAAATACGACCAAAAACAGTGGTAAATAAAATAATAAATACAATGGAAGTTAACATTGCAATTACGAATAAGAAAAAATCTTGAGGCCAGAAAATTTGTCCGAAAATGACAAATTTTCTTTCAATAACATTAAATAACAATAAAGGTTCTCCGCCAATTTTCACAAATGGAGCTCCAAAAAGAATCACTAATAAACTCCAGGCAACAACAGACCTGCGATCGTAAAACCTTCCCTTGGGTTTTTTAGGGTACACCCATTTTCTATCTCCATCTTCGTTAATAGTGCCAATAGAATCTCTGAAGGAGCCTTTTTCCTCATCGATTTCTCCGTAATTTGATATGTCTTGACTCATTTTTCTAGTAAAATAAAAAAGCACTTTGATTAATTTGCTTACGCAATCAATCAAAGTGCTTTCTTTATGATATTGTTATGTTCATGAAAATCCTTACGGATTATTCACCTGTCCACTTATCGCCTTCAGGTGCTTTACCGATTGCAGGAGTTGTCCCCTCCAAACTTAGAACAAAACTAGCAACTTTTTGAATATCCGTTGGTGACAATTGTGACTCCCAAGAAATCATTCCTTTTTCTGGAACACCTACTTTAATAGTACGGAAAACATTTTTAATACCACCGCCATGAATCCAAAATTCATCTGTGAAGTTTGGCCCAACAGAACCACCACCATCAGCTAAGTGACATGCTACACAGTTAGTTTTGAAAATTTCAGCACCGGCAGCCAAATCAGCTTCTGATGTTAATAGCTTAACGGTACTCTCATCAACGCCAGCTCCTCTAGCTTCTGCCTCAGCAGCAGCAACTTGCATTTCTGCAACGTATTCATTGTTACCTACATTTCTGGTATCTTCTTTTAAATAATACCACATATAAATAACAGCAAAGAAAATTGTGATGTAGAAACCCCATAACCACCATGGCGGAAGGTTGTTATCTAACTCATGAATACCATCATAATCATGTTCTAATAAAATAGAATCTTCATCTTCGATAGAAACAGCATCTGTAAACCCGATGCTACTAAAAACATCATCATCATAATGAGCCACTTCTTCTTCATCAGCTGAAGTCTTCAATGCATTCGTTATTTTCTTAACATTTACTAATAATACAATGATTACCAGTAATAAGAATCCATTAATAGAAATTAGTAAAATCTCTAATCCAGAGTCTAAAACAAATAATGAAGAAGCTCCATCTTGCGCAAACAAACCGGTACTTGAAAGAACAAATAAAGCTGTTAATACGAATGATGCGTTAGGTATCTTGGCATACTTTTTCCAAATAGAAACATTAGCTGTAAGCGATTTGAATACGCCAGAAATAACGTAGAGTAATGCGATTTGAATAGCCATCATTCCTAGTAGGATAATGGTTAAACTCGTATCACTTATTCCGCTATCAGCTCCATTGGCAAAAGCACCAAATGAAGTTAGTACCATCGTTACCAACGCGGCTATTTTTAGCCCCATACTCTTGGAGGCTATATTTTTTGTTTGGTTGATTATTCTCATTTCCAAATAATTTTCGGTTATATATTTAATTCCACTTCATCATCTGTTAATGGCAAGCTAGATATTTCATCTGCTACATCTTTTTCCATAGAGAAAAATGCGTAATATGAAATATAAAGAAAGATGATAACAAACAACAACAATACAGAAGAAGCTAGAATGTCCATTCCTTCAATTGTTGCAAGATGACTTTTAATAAACTTTAGCATAATCTAAAAGTATTACCTCCCCTCCTTTCGGAGAGGAGAAATTTACTAAGTGATTTATTTTTTATGAATATCCGTTCCTAATCTTTGTAGATACGCAATCAATGCGATAATCTCTCTTTCTTGCGGACAATCAATTCCTTTAGACTTAAGACTTTTTGAAATTCCAGCTGCTTGTTTTTGTAAGTCAGCTAAAGCTTGAGTTTCATATCCTTCTGGATAAGGAACTCCCACTGTTCTTAGCGCGCTAATTTTAGCTTCCAAGTCACCGGTGTCTAAATCATCTTGAATAATCCAAGGGTACCTAGGCATAATTGAATTTGGACTTGTAGTTTCTGGATCATACATGTGTGTATAATGCCAGTCATCACTGTATTTACCACCAAGTCTATGTAAATCGGGACCTGTTCTTTTAGAACCCCATAAGAATGGATGATCATAAACAAACTCACCCGCTTTGGAATATTCCATTCCGTTTGGATCGTATCTAACTACTTCACTACGGAAAGGGCGAATCATTTGAGAGTGACAACCCACACAACCTTCTCTAATGTATAAATCTCTACCTTCAATTTCAAGTGGCGTATATGGTTGAACAGATGCAATGGTTGGTACGTTAGATTTAATCAAGAACGTTGGTAACATTTCAATCGCTCCACCAATGGCAACAGCCACAAATGTCCAAATCATAAACTGAACTGGTTTTCTTTCAATCCATCTGTGCCAGTGATCACTACTGTGTTTTGTATATGTTTCTGGTAATGCGGGTGCAGAAGCAGCTTCATATTTAGTAAGTGTTCCTTGAACTCCAGTTTTCCAAAGGTTCCAAGCAGCAAGTAATACTCCAGTAAAGAATAATAAACCACCTAATGCTCTTAATTTATATAATGGCGCTAAAACAGTTACTGTTTGTAGGAAGTTAGGGTAAGCTAACATTCCTTCATCTGTAAATTGTTTCCACATTGAGGCTTGAACCCAACCAGCCCAATACATAGGAATAGTCCAGAATAATAACCCTAAAGTACCAATCCAAAAGTGAATATTCGCTAGCTTATCAGACCATAGTTTTGTGTTCCACATTTTTGGCACTAACCAATAGAACATACCAAACGTTAAGAATCCGTTCCATCCAAGTGCACCTACGTGAACGTGAGCAGGAATCCAATCCGTATAATGCGCAATGGCATTTAAAGATTTAATAGATAACATTGGACCTTCAAAAGTTGACATTCCGTATGCTGTAATAGCAATAACAAAGAATTTCAATACAGGTTCTGTACGAACTCTATCCCATGCACCACGAAGGGTTAACAATCCGTTAATCATACCACCCCAAGATGGGAAAATCAACATCACCGAAAATGCGGTACCTAATGTTTGTGCCCAATCTGGTAAAGCCGTATATAAAAGATGGTGAGGACCTGCCCAAATATAAAGGAAGATTAATGCCCAAAAGTGAACAATAGATAAACGGTAAGAATATACCGGACGTCTAGCTGCTTTAGGAACAAAGTAATACATCAAACCTAAGTAAGGTGTAGTTAAGAAAAATGCTACTGCGTTGTGACCATACCACCATTGTACTAAGGCATCTTGAACACCTGCGTATACAGAGTAAGATTTCATCATACTAACAGGCATCTCCATAGAGTTCACAATGTGTAATAATGCTACGGTAATGAATGTGGCTAAGTAGAACCAAATGGCCACATACATATGACGCTCTCTACGTTTAACAATAGTCATTATCATGTTCACACCAAAAACAACCCAAATTAATGCAATTGCAATATCAATAGGCCATTCTAACTCTGCATACTCTTTACTAGTAGTAAGTCCCAATGGTAAAGTAATAGCTGCAGCTGCAATAATTGCTTGCCACCCCCAAAAATTAATATTTGAGAAAGCTTTACTCCACATAGGTGTTTTAAGCAAACGAGGCATAGAATAGTAAACCCCTGCAAAAATTCCGTTACCAACAAATGCAAAAATTACTGCGTTGGTATGTAATGGTCTGATTCTTCCAAAAGTCATCCATGCTAAATCAGCATTTAAAACAGGAAATGCAAGTTGTAATGCAGCGGTAAGACCCACTAACATACCCACGATTCCGAATACCATGGAAGCGATTATAAACTTCCGGACGATATCATTATCGTATTCGAAGTGTTCTACGTTACCCGGAGAAGTTTGAGCCGGGTGTGTATTTGTTTCAGCCATATTTGACAGTTTAATTGTTACTATTATTTATTGAGGATTTATTCTTATAATCTTCTTTAGGGGAAGGGGGTGTTTCGTGTGGTTCATCATCAAATAACATTCTTATGGAAGGGGTGTAATCATCTTCGTATTGGCCATCTTTTATCGCCCAAATAAAGGAACCTAGAAAGAATAATGCCACTAACAAACTGAAGCCCACTAAAATAAAAATCACACTCATAATATACCCGCTCTTTAAATTTACAATGCAAATATTTAAATGACAAATGTCATAAAAAATGAGCCGGGTCACCATTAAATATGATTTTCATCATGAGATTGTCACGGCTTTGTCACTAGACTAAATTAATGAAGAAATTTAAAAAAAATAATAAAATGAAAAGAAAATTACAAACTTCTATTCCGGGCGGAAAGCCTTATAGACAAAGTAATAAACGAAACCACCGTAATGGAACTAATAGGCATTAAGATTGCTGCAAACAAAGGAGTTACCATTCCTTGAATAGCGAAATACATTCCTAAAGAGTTGTAAAAAAGCGAAATTCCGAAACTCATTTTAACAATATTAACCGTTCGTTTAGAAAAGCTCATAAAAAGCTCGAGTTTCGTAAAGTCTTCCGCATCTAAAATAGCATCGCAAGCTGGAGTAAAATTGTACACATCATCACTCACCGCAAGTCCAACTTCCGCTTGTTTTAGTGCACCAGCATCATTTAACCCATCGCCTACCATTAAAACCTTACCACCTAATTCTTGCAAAGTTTTTATATAATTCATTTTATTTTGAGGCGTTTGATTAAAATGTAAATTACCTTTTTCAAAATAACGCGATAAGTTGTCCATTTCAGAAGCATTATCTCCTGAGATTAAATGAAGCTTATACCCGCTATCTTTTAGCTTACTAATTAATGTGTCAATACCATCTCGGTATTGTTTCTTAATCAGGTAATACCCTTTAATCTCCTCCCCTATTTTCACAAAAACACGAGACGATAAATCATTTAATATTTGACCTTCATACGCCACAAAGGATGCTGATCCGACTTTTAAGGGTACAGAATCAATAGTTCCATGAATACCTTTTGAGGCAATTTCCTCATAGCCCTTTACCGCAATTCCAGTAAAATCACTGTAATGCTTGTAAATGGTTTTACTTAATGGATGCGTGGAATTGGAAACCAAAGAAAAAACTAGTTTCTCCTCTTGCTCTGTTAATTTGTCTCCAACAAATTGAATGGTTTCATTTCCTGTTTGCGTAAGTGTTCCTGTTTTATCAAAAACAATGGTATCCACCTGGTCCATTTTTTCAACCGTATCTGAGTTTTTGAGATAAAATCTATTCCTACCAAAAATGGTCATCGCATTACCAAAAGAAAAGGGTAAGGTTAAAGCCAGTGCGCACGGACAGGCAATTATGAGTATGGATGTAAAAATCTTAAACGCCATACTCACGCCATCTCCCATCCAGTACAAAAATGTAAATACCGAAACTATGATTACAAAAATGGTGAAGTGTTTACTTACTTCATCCACTATACTTTGAAATTTAGATACTCCTTTCGAGAAGGTATCTTGATTCCATAGCCTGGTTAAATACGATTGTGAGACCGGTTTAGTCACTTTTATTTTAATGGAAGCCCCAATTTGACGACCTCCAGCGAATAATTTTTCGCCAATCACTTTGTTAATTGGAATAGACTCCCCAGTAACAAAGCTATAATCAATATTTGCCTCTTCACTTAATAAAATAGAATCGGTTGGAATAATTTCATGGTTGCGAAGTATTACCTCGTCATTAATTTCTAATGAACCTACTGGAACAGGTTCTTCCTTATCTGCAAATACTTTAATTACAGCTAAAGGAAAATAAGATTTGTAATCTCGCTCAAATGATAATGCTTGGTAAGTCCTGTTTTGATACCACTTCCCAATTAAAAGTAAAAATACAAACATGGTAAACGAATCCATAAAGCCAGGCCCTGTATTCGTTAATATTTCATAGGTACTTCGACTAAAAAGAGTAAGAATTCCGACAGATATTGGGAAATCAATATTGATGTACCTTTTTCGCAGCGCTTTAAACGCGGACACAAAATAATCTGACGCACTATAAAACAGGACTGGGGTAGCCAAAAATAAATTTAGGTAGCCAAATAATTTTTTAAAACTATCCTCTAAATAATCATTCGTATCAAAGTATTCCGGAAAGCTCAATAGCATGATATTCCCGAAAGCAAACCCTGCAATTCCTAGTTTATAAAATAAGGACTTATTCTCTTTACCGGACTCCTTCTTTTTATAATCATCTAAAGAAATATTAGGCTCATAGCCAATAGACGACATTAACTCCACTACCTTTCGTAACGAAATTTCTTCATCCTTAAAAACGATATAAACTTCTTTTTTTAAAAAATTCACCGTTGATTTAACGACTCCTTGTTCTAACCGATGTAAATTCTCAAGCAGCCAAATACAAGAACTACAATGAATTTTTGGTACGTAGAATTTAATACTGGAAACTCCTCCATCATTAAAATCAAGAATTCCATCTTTTACATCTTCATTATCTAAAAAGGCATATTTATTTCCTATAAGAGATAGCACTTTATTACCTGGGTTATTTTCAATACCATAATAGGTATTCAAACCATTTTCGTCCAATATTTCATATACCGTCTTACATCCTTCGCAGCAAAATTGGTGATTATAAGCGGTAACTATAACTTCCTCAAAATCACTACCACAATGGTAACATGAAATATCGTTCTTTTCAGACACCTCAATTTCACGTTTAATACCTTGTATGATTTCTTGACTCATTAAGGCGCAAAAGTGAATTAC